>DLFY01000327.1:0-8468 GCA_002482415.1 Phycisphaerales bacterium UBA7708 | reverse complement strand
GAATTGCTTCCCGCGGGCCTCCTTCAGCCCAGCCTATATATATGTCGGTCGGGAGGGAAAAGTTGCCAACAAAATCGCAGATTATTAAAAAAATAAACATATATTAACATAGTGAATACGTTGAGGATATTGATGGGAGAAAATTGGAAAAATTCTTTTATTTTGGGCATATTTTGTGTAGTATAGCATAAATCAGCAAGTCGAATCAGGAATTGGAGTCTCTAACATTTATTCCGGCTTTTAGGGAAGGATTGGTTATGAAACGATTTATCATAATTGCAGTGGTTGCGGGAAGTCTGGGATTGCTGGGCGGGTGTGAGTCGAAGAACAAGTGGAGCTATCACTATGACATTGAGCGGCGGTATGTGACCATTGTCACTGAGCCGGAAGGGGCGATTGTGCAGCAGATCGATTTCAATGGGGCAACGACCGTGCTGGGAACGTCGCCGATTATCGAGCAGCCGGTGGTGGTGATAAGCAAAATCAAGAAGATGGATAATATGCCTTACACTCAGTCCATGGAGATGATGCGGCGGGTGGGAACGGTTTACGTGATGATCCAAAAAGAAGGATTCCAGCCTTATCAGGGATTCTTACGGACTGAGCCCGACAAGTTACAGACTCATAAAATTACTCTGCAGGCAAAATGATGCGCATCGCGTGCTGCAGGTTGAGCGATTAGTGTCCGATGATACATACTTCATTGCGGAAGATACAAGCCATTTGTATGATAAAATTCTTATCGAAACATAAATTCTTTGCGATTGCGATGGCCGGGCTTTGTAGTTTTTTGATTGTAATAGCCATACTGGATATTCGCGTTGGCTGCCGGCGATACATCAGGTCGCTGGAGTCCCTCAGCCAGGACCTGTCCAAGTTTATTTCGGAGCATCAAGGCCGTTTTCCGCAGGGGGATGATGAGTTCAGGCCTTATGCCAGCAATGAAACTCTGCTGAAGTCATTCAGCATTCGATATGGAATTGGCGCTGATGAGTTGAAACTAACGCAGGGAACATTATATGATCTCAATGACAAGCCTGTATTATTGATTGAAGGAGAAGCAAAAAACATCTGGTTATCACCCTGGGTATCCAATGAAGAAAAACAATGCTCAATCCTTCTTTATGAACAGATGATCAGGAATCTGGAAACAG
The DNA here is from genome assembly GCA_002482415.1 of Phycisphaerales bacterium UBA7708. Taxonomy (GTDB): domain Bacteria; phylum Planctomycetota; class Phycisphaerae; order Sedimentisphaerales; family Anaerohalosphaeraceae; genus Anaeroglomus. Next base: position 7,314 of record DLFY01000327.1, on the reverse strand, counting down.
GCCATCGATAACCGCGACGAACCGAAATATTTTAAGCAGGATCAGTATAGAATGTCCCTTCGGGACTGAAATAAAATAAGGGCGGGCACGGAATGCGGTTGGGCAGGCACGGGGGCCTGCCCCTACGGTGAACGAATAAATCCCGTCGCTTGCGNNGCCCCTACGCAATGCAGGATACAGGCCGCATTGGGATCATAGCTGCCGGGGGATTTTGAGGTGGTATGTGAGGGATTTTCTTTTGACTTTGCGGAAAAAGGCGTAAAGCGAGTCCGTAGTTTTCCCGATAAGACGAGCGAGTAACCATAGGCTATTGACGTAAGACACCCTGTTTGAACACCCCTGCCTGTATTTTAGTTGCTGTAAATTCAAATAGATTATCGGGCTCTGCCGGGAAAGGATAGACGATGTTCAGGAAGATGAATTTGACGGTTCGCGGACGGATTTTTCTGCTTTTGGGATGCTTTGTCATCAGTATGCTGATTATGCAGACGGCCGGGTGGATGGTTCAACGAAGTCTGTTCAATAAGGTCTATCTGCCGCTGTTTGCCGAAAAGGTGCTGGATACCCACAAGGTGACGATGCAATCGGGGGTGGAATGCCAGGTCAGTGCCCTGGTCGAAAAGCTCAAGGGAGTGACCGACCCGAAAGAACAGGCCGCGATTGTTGAACGCGAAACCGATCCGGTGCGGTTTTATGAAGACAAATCCGGGTATTTTTTCAGCTATACGACCGACGGTGTGCGGGTGAACGTGCCGACCAACAAGAGCCAGAACGGGCAGAACCTGATTGACCTGAAAGACCAAAAAGGCAATCCCTTTATCCGGCAGTTGAGCGAGGCGGCCCAAAAAGGCGGCGGATTTGTGGAGTATTATTTTGAAAAGCCAGGCAAGGGTGTGCAGCCGAAACTCTCATACGTCAAGATGATTCCCGGGACTTCGATTTTTGTCGGGGCGGGCGTTTATATTGATAATGTGGAACAGGAAACCGCCCTGTTGAACGAGACGCTGAATAAGGCGAAAAAGCCGTTTACCATCGGGCAGACGATTCTATACGGTGTGATTCTGGCGGTAACGCTGATGTTCAGCGGGCTGATTTCGCGTGACACGACCCGGCGGATTTCGTCGGCGGTGACGGCATTGCGTCAGAGCAGTGAAAGTATTCACAACTCCAGCCAGCAGGTCGCTACGGCATCGCAGTCGCTGGCCCAGAGCTGCAGCGAACAGGCGGCGGTACAGGAAGAAAGCTCGGCGGGACTGGCGGAGGTGTCGTCGATGACCCAACAGAATTCAGAGCATTCTCAGCAGGCCAGCGAACTGGCCGGACAGGCCGAGCAGGCCGTCAGCGAGGGATCGCAGGCAATCTCACGCATGAACCAGGCGATTCAGAAGATACGTCAGTCGTCGGAAGAGACGTCCAAGATTATTAAAGTTATCGATGAGATTGCGTTCCAGACGAATCTGCTGGCGCTGAATGCAGCGGTAGAAGCCGCGCGAGCGGGTGAGGCGGGCAAGGGATTTGCGGTGGTGGCCGAAGAAGTCCGTAACCTGGCGATGCGCAGCGCCGAGGCGGCCAAGAATACCTCGTCGCTGATTGAACAGGCGGTCAACAACGCCGGTCAGGGTGTGGTATGCATTGAAGATGTCAACGCGTCACTGGGGACAATTACCGCTGCCATCGGCAAGACCAACCAGATTATTGCTGAAATCGCGGGGGCGTCCCATGAGCAGGCTTCCAAACTTGGGCAGATTACCGCCTCCGCATCGGAAATAGACAAGACGACCCAGCAGAACGCCGCCATCGCCGAAGAAAGCGCCAGTGCCGCCAGTGAGCTGCAATCGATGGCTCAGGACCTGAATGCCGTGGTGGGACAACTGCTGCAATTGGCCGGGTCGGGACAGGCTGCGGGAACAAAGACAGCCCAGGGCAGAAATTCGCTATTGCTGACAGACCATCTGTATCATCAGATTGCACAAGCACCCGGTAAGTCAGCCAGGCAGCGCGTTTAGATTTACGACTCTTTTGAAATAAAACAGGCCCGGCACAGGGATTGATTTCCCTGTGCCGGGCCTTCTGTTTTCGAAGAATATTATCGCTTGACGCGGGCGTTGCCCTGCCAGATGCTCCAGACCTGCTCTTCATCGGCGGGTTGGGCGTAGTCGGTCAGCATGGTGGTGGCCAAGGCGCCTGTGGCCCAGCCGAACTGACCCCATTTTTCCGGTTCCCAGCCCCGCAGAATGGCATAGAGCATGCCGCCGACGAAGCCATCGCCGCCGCCGATGCGGTCCAGGACGGTGATTTCGCGCGGCTCGATGACGTGCCAGTTGTTTGCTTCGGCCACAAGTGCACCCCAGAGGTGGCAATTGACGCTGACGACCTGACGGAGGGTGGTCGCAAAGACGGTGGCATTGGGGAAGGCTTTTTTGGCGCTGTTGATCATGCCTTTGAAACTTTCGATCTTAGCGGCGATATCTTTGCCGCCGGCTTCGGGGCCTTCCAGGCCGAGGCATAACTGGAAGTCTTCTTCGTTGCCGACGAGGATATCGGAGGCTGCGGCAATTTCGGCAAAGATGTCGTGGAGTTCCTTTTCGCGGTTTTTCCAGAAGGAGGCGCGGTAATTGAGGTCGAACGAGATGCGTGTGCCGTATTTCTTGGCGGCGCGGGCCAGTTCCAGGCAGAAGCGGCTGGTATCGGGGGAAAGGGCGCCGATCAGGCCGGAGAGATGGACGATCTGGACGCCTTCCTGACCGAAGAGGCGGTCGAGGTCGAAATCCTTGACGTTGAGGGTGCGGCCAACTTCGCCGGCGCGGTCGTTATGGACGCGCGGGCCGCGGCTGCCGTAGCCGCTGTCGGCGAGGTTGAACTGGTGCCGATAGCCCCACGGGCCGCCCTGGTCCACTTCCTTGCCTTCGTAGTCCATGTGCCGGCCGGCAAGGTCATCCTTGATGAAGCGGGCGATGGGGCTGTTTTTGACGAAGGTGGTCAGGACCTTGACCGGCAGGCCAAGGTAGGAACAGACGCTGGCGACGTTGGTTTCGGCGCTGGTGGCCTGCATGATGAGGTTTCGGCCGCAGTGCATCGGCTGGCCGTCGGTGGGGGTCAGACGGACACCCATGCTGCTGGGAACGACAAGACTGTATTTATATTGTTTTTTCAGTTCGATGCCCATACTATCCTTTCTGTATTATATATAGCCATTTATACTATTATCATCTTCTGCCTATTTTCTCACGATGTGAGTTATTTTACCAGAGGTTTTTGGAATATCAAGCGACAGGGTCTGAAAATCGGGCCAGATGGAGGCTTTGGGCTTGCAACTACGCGAGGGCTTAAGTAGGATAAAAGGCACTGTATGAATATGACAAGAATAAAAATATAAGGAACAACACATGAAGTATTTCGGGTGCGTTCTTTTTGTTTTAACAGCAGTTTCGGGAGCATGGGCGGAGCAGGCCCAGACGGCCGAGGCGGCTGCATCACCGATGGCCAAGTGGGATATTGTCGTTAAAGACCCCAATGACCCGAATGATTTGATGCGGACCAAGTGGGACTCTGTCGCGAAAGTCCTCCAAAATAAGGAACTCAACGAAAAAGCCAAGGCGGATATTGTCGATTATATCATCAGTCCGGTTTTTGATTTTGAGCTGATGGGCAAGCTGGCCCTGGGCAAGACCCACTGGCCCAAACTGAATGCGTCGGAACAGAAAACCTTCACGGCGCTGTTTGTCCAGCGGCTCAAGGCATCGTACCGCGACAAAATCATGCTGTATAAGGATGAGCAGGTTGAATTTCAGCCGGCGGTGCAGAAAAAGGAGATGATTCAGATTCCGATGACGCTGATATCCAACAGCAAGAAGACTGCCATCCTGTACAAACTGCACCGGCTGGATAAAACATGGAAGGTCTATGACGTCGAGATTGAAGGCGTCAGCATTCTTCTGACCTACCGGTCTCAATTTGATGATATCCTTGCCCGCGGGACGGTGAAGGATTTGCTGTCACAGTTGGAAAAACCGGCGGGTTCGTAACCCCCTGACAGGCCTGACAGGCTTTCCCCATGAACAAACCAAACATGATGTCATCGTTTATTTTTGACCGTCTGATTCTGCGGCATCCAATCCTCGTTCTTCTTGGCGTGCTTGCAGCGGTGGGATTTCTGGCGTATCAGGCCCGCGGATTCCGGCTGGATGCGTCGGCGGAAACCCTGGTGCTGGAAAACGATGCGGATCTGCAGTATTCGCGGGTGATTAATGCGCGGTATCAGCAGGCGGATTTGCTGGCTTTGTCTTACACGCCCAAAGGTGAGCTTTTTTCTGATGTGACGCTGACGCGGCTGGGGCAATTGCGGGATGATCTGAAGACCCTGAAGAACGTTGCGTCGGTGACGACGATACTGGACGTACCGCTGCTGAATAGCCCCCGGCTGTCCCTGGAAGAGCTGACTGAGAGGGAGGAACTGCCTACCCTGAGTTCGCCGAATACCGACCGGGAGCTTGCTAAAAAGGAATTTCTGAACAGCCCGCTGTATCGTGACCTGCTGGTCAGTGAGGATATGAAAACGACGGCGGTGCTGATTACCTTTGTCGATGATACCGTGTATGATGATTTCCGGAAAAAGCGAGATGCGCTTCGCGAGAAAGAAGTCAGCGGCAGTATCACACCCCAGGAAAAGGCGGAATTAGATCAGGTCATTGACGAATTTCAGCAGTACCGGGATCAGGCCAGAACCACTCGGCATCAGGATATTCGGGCCATTCGCACCATTATGGATAAATATCGGCAGGACGCGGAACTGTTTCTGGGCGGCGTCAGCATGGTTGCCGACGATATGATTACCTTTATCAAAAACGACCTGCGGATTTTCGGCACGGCGGTATTTCTGATCCTTGTGCTGGTGATTGCAGCTATCTTCCGCAGACTGTACTGGGTTGTGCTGCCGATGATGACGTGCGTGATTTCGGTCATCAGCACCATCGGTGTACTGGGCTGGGCCGGCTGGGAAGTCACGGTGATCAGTTCCAATTTTATTTCGCTGCAGTTGATTATTACACTGGCGATGACCATTCATCTGATGGTTCGCTATCGGGAGTTTGCCGCCGATGAGCCGCTGGCCGGTCAGCATGAGCTGATCAGCAAGACCATTGGGGCGATGCTGCGGCCGTGCCTGTTTTCCGGCGTGACCACGATGGCAGGCTTTGCATCTTTAGTCTTTTGCAGCATTCGTCCTGTCATCAATTTCGGCTATATCATGGTGGTGGGCGTGGGGATTTCGATGCTGGTGCCGTTTCTGATTCTGCCGGCGGTGCTGGCTCTGGTGCCCCGGGACAAACCGTGGAAGCCGGTGCATTCGCGATGGCAGCCGACGCCGATGCTGGGACGGTTTACGGTGGCTTACGGGCCGCGGATTGTTGTGGCCAGCATTGTGCTGCTGATTATCAATGTGGCCGGGATTTATCGGCTCGAAGTCGAAAACTGCTTTATCAATTATTTTAAATCGACCACGGAAATCCATCAGGGCATGAAAGTGCTGGATCAGCAGCTTGGCGGGACGACGCCGCTGGATGTGGTGATTGACCTGGAACAGGCTCCATCATCTCAAGCGGCACACGCCGAAACGGTCAACGAGACGGATAGCGAGTTTGATCCGTTTGAGGAGTTTGACAACGCCGTCCAGGAAAACAAGGAAAAGTACTGGTTCACACCGGAAAAGATCGCCCGGATTGCCGCCGTACACGATTATCTGGACAACCTGCCGGAGACCGGCAAGGTGCTGTCGGTCGTATCCCTGGTGCGAATGATTGAACAGACCAAAGGCGGCAAACCGCTGGATAACGTGGAATTGGCGCTATTANNTATTTAATAAAATTCCGGCCCAGCTCAAGGAATTGCTGGTGGCACCGTACGTTTCAATTGAGGAAAATGAATTCCGGCTGGCGGTGCGGATTCGGGACTCGGAACCCTCGCTGAAACGCAATGAACTGCTGAACCGGATGCGAACCGACCTGACCGGACAGCTTGGCTTCAAGCCCGAGCAGGTGCATCTGGCCGGGATGCTGGTGCTGTATAACAACATGCTTCAGAGCTTGTACTCCTCGCAGATTGCGACGATGGGGTTTGCGTCGCTGTTTTTGATGGGGACGTTTCTGATTTTGTTCCGCTCGGTGCGGATTGCGATGATTGCCATCTTCCCCAACCTGCTGGCTATCAGCTGTGTGCTGGGGGTGATGGGCTGGCTCAATATCCCGCTGGATATGATGACCATCACCATCGCCGCCATCGGCGTCGGGCTGGCCGATGATGATACGATCCATTATATTCATCGATTTAAGCATGAGGTCATGACGGATGGGAGTTATCAGGCCGCCCTGCATCGCTCACACGACAGCATCGGCCACGCTATCTATTATACGACGATCACTTTAGTCATTGGATTTTCCATTCTGTGCCTGTCGAATTTTATCCCCACGATATACTTCGGCATGTTGACGGTGCTGGCGATTACCGTGGCGCTGCTGGCGTCGCTGACGCTGCTGCCGCAACTGCTGGTGCTGGTTAAACCTTACGGACCAAACCCTGCAAACAACAAGCAGGACTCTCAGGAGAAAAAATCATGAAATGGACTCTTTGGATTATTACGGTTTGTATCGCGATTGCAGGATGTGCGACGACGCCTAAAAACGACTCTGCTGCTGCGGCCGAGGTGCCCGCGGAGTCGCATTCCGAAGAGACAGGCGACACCGATTTTGCGGAATTTGACGCCTTTGAAGAAGAGCTTTCCAGCAAGGCGGCCAAGGTGGCCGACCCGCTGGAATCGTGGAATCGCCTGATGTTCAATACCAACGATGTGCTGTACTTCTGGGTATTGAAGCCCGTCGGGCAGGGATATAAGGCGGTCGTGCCGGAGCCGGGACGGGTCGGGATTCGCAATGTCTTTCAGAATATCACCACGCCGGTCCGGCTGGTCAATTGCCTGCTGCAGGGCAAGTTTCATTCGGCCGGCAATGAAGTCAACCGTTTTGTCATCAATACCACCTGGGGCGTGCTGGGCATCTGGGACCCGGCCCTGGAAAAAGGGAAAATCCAACCTGCCGATGAAGACTGCGGACAGACGCTGGCGGTATANNTATATGGGCTGGGCGATGGATGCTACCTGGTCTGGCCGGTGTTTGGGCCATCCACATTACGGGATTCGGCGGGCATGGCCGGGGATTATTTCCTGAACCCGACGGTTTATATCGAAGACTCCAAAGCCAGAGTCGGGATCTCGGCTGTTAACATCATCAACAAGACCTCATTTCGCATTGGCGAGTACGAACA
>DLFY01000335.1:4644-8406 GCA_002482415.1 Phycisphaerales bacterium UBA7708 | reverse complement strand
GTGATGGCCGTAGTCGGCGTGGTCAGCTTTGCGGTGGTGCGGAGTCCGTCGGCTGCACTGAGTGTGCTGACTGCGGACATCTATGATACGTTTTCATCACAGACCTTAAGCGTGATTCCGCTGTTTGTGCTGATGGGGCAGGTTGCCTTTCATTCCGGCATCAGCCGGCGTCTGTTTGCCGCCGCGTATTCCTGGCTGGGGCGTATGCCGGGCGGTCTGGCGNNACCGCCTTTGGCGCTATCTGCGGCTCAGGCCCGGCAACCTCGGCAACCATGGCCGCGGTGGCCCTGCCCGAGATGAAGCGGTATAAATACAATATGGAACTGGCTGCCGGCACCGTGGCCGCAGGCGGTACACTGGGCATGATGATTCCCCCGTCGGTGGTGTTTATCGTTTATGCCATTTTAACCGAGCAGTCCATCGGCGATTTGTTTCTGGCCGGCGTGCTGCCCGGTCTGCTGACCGCGCTGCTGTTTTGCGTAACCATTTTGATTCAATGTATGCTGCGTCCCGGTTTTGGCCCGGTTGCCCCGAAAACATCCCTGGCGGAAAAAGCACAATCCCTGCTGGGAGTGCTGGAGACGCTGATTCTGTTTGCTGTGGTGATGGGCGGCATGTTTGCCGGGTTCTTCACCCCCACCGAAGCGGCGGCCATTGGTGCCTTCGGGGCGCTTGTCATCGCCGCGTGCCAGAAAAAACTGACCGCCAAAATGCTGATGCAGTCGCTCTATGAAACCATTCGCACCTCGTGCATGGTGATTATTATTGTTGCCGGCGCCATTATCTTCGGGCATTTTCTGGCCGTTACCCTGCTGCCGCTGAAGATGGCCTCCGGGCTGGCGGGATTGCCGCTGCCGGGCTGGATGATTATGGCGATTATCCTGATGTTTTATCTGGTGGCCGGATGCTTTGTGGATGCGCTGGCGCTGATTATTCTGACCATTCCGATTTTTTACCCGGTTGTTCAGAATCTCGGCTATCACCCCATCTGGTTTGGCGTGGTGATTGTCCTGGTGACTCAGATGGGCGCCATCACACCGCCGGTCGGGGTTTGTGTCTATGTCGTCAGCGGGATGGAACGGGATATTCCCCTGCAGACGATTTTCAGAGGGGCTTTGCCGTTTCTGCTGGCCTTGATTGCTGCCACGGCATTAATGATGCTGTTTCCGCAGATTATCACCTGTCTGCCCGAGTGGTTCAACCAGATACCGCCTGTTTGAGTTTTCCTGGAGCCATAAAGATGAACGAATCACTGGATCTTAAAACCCCGTTTAAACGCATTCTGTTCTGCACGGATTTTTCCGAGGATTCGGATTTTGCGTTTGAATATGCCCTCTGGCTGACGATGCGCAATCCGGGTTGCCAACTGACGCTGCTGCATGTGGTTCCCGAATCCGATGCCCAGTTCTGGAAAACCTATATCTATGAGGCCGATGATGTGGACCAGAAAGCCAGACAGGATATCGATGAACGCGTCAACCAGTGGTATCGCAGCCGGATTCCGAAGGATATGGAGTTCAAAGCCGAATATCGTGTCGGCAAGGATTCGCTGGAAATTCTCGAGTACGCCCAAAAACAAAATATCGATCTTATCGTGATGGGACGTCACGGGAAAAGCGCCTTTCAAAAAACCTTTTTCGGAAATGTGGTCGAAAAGGTCGTCCGCAAGGCGTCCTGTTCGGTCCTGGTTGTGCCGATGATCCGCAAAAAAAGCGAATGATACTCAGACTCAAAAATCGTACAGGCGTGCAATGACGCCTGTTATGTGATTAGTGTTGTCGTAAACCATAAATACGAAAGGGAGTGGACAATGGGTTGGGCGCGTACATTATTTTTGGGGGATATCGGTAACCGTCTGGATATCAATGACTGTGAGGAAGATATCCATGTTTTGAAGGCCTCGCTGATGGAAATGCACACCGATTCACAATCGCAGGATGAAGAACTGCTCAAGCTCCGGCGAGAAAGTGATCAGCTCAAGCTCTATCTGGCGGCAGTTATTCGACTGCTGGCGGCCAGAAATGTTCTGACTGTTGAGCAGCTCCAGAAGATGGTCAATATCATCGATTCGGAAGATGGAGCAATGGATGGGAAAACACGAAACAATATTGTGTAAAAAATCTGGAATTCTGCGGGAGACGATTACATGGTTAAAAACAGGTTCACGATAATCTATATGGGATTGATGAGTTCTTTTCTGGGATTGTCCTGTACAGGATGTGCGGCGATATCGGATTCCGTATCCAGCCCGGACGGAAAGATTCAGGTGGCGTTCAGTCTGACTGATGAGGGAAAACCGGTCTATGCGGTCCGGATGGACAACAAAGAGGTGCTGAAATCTTCGCCGATGGGGCTGGTTCGCAATGACCAGTCGTTTGCTGAAAAACTGACTCTTGCTGATGTCTCAAAAACCGAGGCCGTCAAAGACCAGTATGAGATGCTTCTGGGCAAGAAGAAGTACTGCCTGTATCAGGCCAATCGCAAAGTCTTTACCCTGAAAAATCCCCAGGGTGGTGCCATGCAGGTCATCTTTCAGGTCTCCAACGATGGCGTTGCGTTCCGGTATACATTTCCGGATAAATCCGATAAGACCTGTAGTGTAACTCGGGAACAGACGGGCTTTGCCTTCGCCACGGAAACCGTATCCTGGCTTCACCCCATGCAGCCCGGACAGTCCGGCTGGTCACGGACTCAGCCATCCTATGAAGAACACTATGCCATCGAGCAGCCGGTCGGCAAACCTTCGCCCATAGGAGAAGGCTGGTCTTTCCCTGCTCTGTTTAAAACACCGGACAATGTCTGGGTTCTTCTGTGTGATACCGATGTCGATGGGCAATATTGCGCCACACGGCTGGCTCACGATTCCTCCGGCGGGATATATCATATCGCCTTTCCGCATCCCAAAGAACATCGCGGCGAACAGGACCCTGTCAGTCCTGAAATTCAACTGCCGTTTGTCTCTCCCTGGCGGATTATCGTCATCGGCCAGACCCTTAGTCCTGTGATTGAGTCCACCCTGATGACCGATGTTGCGTCGCCGTCAAAACTAAACGAAGCCAATTTTGTCAAGCCCGGCAAGGCTGCCTGGCATTGGCTTCGTTACAGTGATGACAGCTCCACACTGCCGGTGGCTGAACAGTTTCTTGATTTTGCCGCCCAAATGAAATGGGAGTATATCCTGATTGATGCAAACTGGGATAACAACATTGGTTATGAGAAGATGACCGAGTTTGTCCAGAGGGCTAAAGCTAAGAATGTGGACGTGATCCTGTGGTATAACTCCAATGGCCCATGGAATGATGCCCCCATGTCGCCCAAAAACAGGATGCATGAGAAGTCGGTACGTCGGGAGGAGTTTGCCCGACTGCAAAAGATGGGCGTAAAAGGAGTTAAGGTGGATTTCTTTGGCGGCGACAAGCAGGCCACCATGCAGCTTTATATCGAGCTTTTCAAGGATGCCGCGGATTTTGGGATTATGGTCAACTGTCACGGGGCGACGATCCCTCGCGGCTGGCAAAGGACCTATCCTAACCTGGTGACGATGGAGGCGGTCAAAGGGATGGAGTATTGCACCTTTGATCAGCGGAATGCAGACCTTCAAGCCCAGCATTGTACCGTGCTGCCGTTTACCCGAAATGCGATAGGGTCGATGGATTTTACTCCAATCGTCTTCAATCCCAGAATCCGCGGGGTACGCCTGAAGACCACGCTGGCCTTTGAATTGGCTTTGTCTGTCGTTTTTGAATCCGGAGTCCAGCATTT
>DLFY01000335.1:0-4595 GCA_002482415.1 Phycisphaerales bacterium UBA7708 | reverse complement strand
GCTGATGCCGGAGGTTGTGGTCGAATTTCTGCAAACTGTTCCGGCCGCATGGGATACAACTCATTTCGTGGACGGCTATCCGGGGCAGTATGTTGTCATCGCCCGCAAGAGCGGTGATACCTGGACTATTGCCGGGATTAACGGGCCCGATGACAAAAAGAATATCTCCCTCGATTTGTCATTTATCCCGGAAAATGCCAGCGGAACGCTGATAACTGATGGCGCAGACAGGACTTTCAGCCAAACATTGCTGGAAAAGTCAGCCTTGCGAAAAGCAACGATTGAGATGCAGCCCCGGGGAGGGTTTGTAATTGTTGCCAAGCCTTGAAAGTCTCATTAAGAGACGAACAGGATTGACAATGTAGCTTAAGGTCTATAAAATAGATGATGTTGGTAAACATTGCGTAAAAAAACGAAACTGCAAGAACTTTCGTGTGTCTATTGATATAGATATTGATAAGTACCGGCATATAGAGGAGTTTATTAAAAGGGAATAGCAGTGTCGAGGGAGCTGGAAAAGATACTGAGTCGGGTTCGGATGAGGCGAGCGACGGGTTTGCTTGTTTATCTGACGGGTTGGTGTCTGTGTATTGGGGCGTTTGGATTCATCGCGGGGATTCTGGTTGAGAAATTGCTGGCTTATCCTATCCTGATTTCTCCTGTCATCTGGTTTTCAATCGGCTGTGCTGCATTGGGTATTCTGATTATATGGATAGGTCGATTTCCCCGGCGGATGGAGACTGCCATTCTGATTGATGAGCGGCTTCAACTTAAGGAGCGAGTCAGCACGGCTATGGCCCTGGCGGCTTCAAAAGATGAATTCGCTCAGGCAGCATGTGCCGAGGCGAGGGATAAAATCTCCCAGATTAACATACGAGGCCATTTCCCATTATTCGTTGGCAGAGGCTGGTTTTATGCGATGGGGGCATGGTGTATTTTTGGTCTTTTGCTGACATTTTTGCCGCAGTACGATGTATTGGGGGTTTTGAAGAGAAAAGAGGAACAGCAGGAGCTTGTCCGGCAGCTTCAAACCGCTCAAAAACAGATTGAGCAAACCGTCGGTCAGGTCAGCACGGTCGTCAAGCAATTGGGCAATTCGGAATTGTCCTCGGAGCTGGCCAAATTTGAACTGCCGACGGCCGGGACACTGCCGGAGGATGCCAAGCGGGATGCCATCAAAAAACTGGGGGATTTATCCGACCGCATCAAGCAGATGCAAAAAGACCAGGCGGCCGAGTCGCTGGCCAGTCTTGACAAGATGCTGAGTCAATTAAAAACTGATTCCGGCGACAATCCGCTGAAGGATTTTGCCAAGGCTTTGTCGCAAAGTGATTTTAAACAGGCGGCATCGCAATTGCAGCAGATGCAGAAACAACTGGATGAGGGGCAAATGTCGGAACAGCAGAAGCAGGCGATGCAGGAGCAGTTTCAGAAACTTGCCAAACAACTGGAGCAGGCTGCGGCTCAACGAAAAGAACTGGAGCAGGAGCTTCAAAAACAGGGACTGGATAAGAAACTGGCCAGTATGGATCCAGAGCAGCTAAAAAAACTGCTTGAGAAACAGGGTCTTAAGCCTGAGACCATCCAGCGGCTGGTGGATAAAGTGAAGGCCTGCCAGGCGGCGGGAAAATCCTGTTCAGCTCTGGCGATGGCGGCAGCCGGGATGGACGGCAGCGGTTCCTCCATGGAAGGGATATTGAATGAATTGCAGTCGCTGGAGGAGTTGGCAGAACAGGCCCGGTTGAGTGAAGCGGCTATGGAACAGATTGGACAGGCGATGGCGGCTCTCGGCGAGGGCATGGGGCGCTGGAGGGTGTCTGATGGGGATGACTCTTCGCTGGGAAATGGCAAGGGTATCGGCCGGGGTGCTCGCGGATTGGATGAGCGGGAGAGCCAGGATGTCGAAGACACCGCAGCCAAGTCCACCAAAATCAAAGGCCAGACGATTGAGCAGGGTCCCGTGATCGCAAGCTGGTATTTCAAGGATACCCAGGAAAAAGGAGCGGCAACCCGTGAGCTTAAGGAAGTCATTCAGGCCGGTCGTGATTCGGCGGCACAGGCCATTGATGAGAACCAGATTCCCAAAAAATATGAGAAGGCGGTAAAAAGTTATTTTGGAAATCTGGAACAAGAGGGGGACTGATTTCGCGTCAAGGCAGGACGAGTCTGGTATCTCCATTTTTGTTTTCCATTTTCTTTGGTGATTTATTTGGACTGCTCTGGGGACAGGGTTGTCATTGACAGAAGATTGCAGGTGGATTTAAGGATAGAACATAAACGGGCCATGCGGTGACGGACATAACAACAACATCGTTTTATTTTGCACAGCCGTGGGGATTGGCGGCGCTGCTGGCGCTGGTGCCGGTTCTCTGGCTGGCCCGGCGGAGCTTAAGCTCGCTGGGGCGTGTGCGGCGATTTTTTGCGCTGAGCTGGCGGATTTTACTGATTGTGCTGCTGGCGGCCATGCTGGGGCAGTTGACCCGGGTGCAGACCAACAAGCAGGTTACGGTGGTCGCGGTCCTGGATCGAAGCCTGTCCATCCCGACGGAACTGGGCGGGGCGATGAAAGACTACCTCGATAAGGCCCTGAAGAAAAAGCCTGAAGGCGGTCAGCTTGCTGTGGTGGATGTGGCGGAAAAAGCCAGTATTTCGAAACTGGCCGGGCCGGGGATGGAGCTGCGCGAACGCAATACCGGGCTGCGCGGGGAACAAAGCCGGCTGGCGGACGGTATTGCTGCGGCCATGGCGATTGCGCCGCCCAATACCGCGGTGCGGATTCTGTTTGCCAGCGACGGCAACGAAACCGAAGGCGATGTGCGGACTGCGGCTCAGCTTGCTGCGATGAACGGCATCCCGATTGATGTGCTGCCGCTGCGATATGTATATGACCGTGAAGTGGTGTTTAAAAATCTTGCGACACCGGCAACCGCCCGCAGCGGACAGACGATTGCCCTGCGATTTGTTCTGGAAAGCACAACCACGGTTGCGGGCCGCTTATTCCTGTCGATGAATGGCCAGCCGGTGGATCTGGATGCGGCATCTGCGGAGACGGCGGTGATGATCGAATTACAGCCCGGCATCAATGTGAAAACCATCTCGGTGCCGCTGGGGGCGCGCGGGCTGCATGAATTTGACGCGGTTTTTGTGCCGGAAGGCCAAAATCAGGATCGCATCAGTCAGAACAATCGCGCCTCGGGGTTGACCTATGTGGCGGGTCCGGGGCAGGTGATTGTGATGGACAGCGACAGTCAGGCCGGTCCGGCGCTGGCCGCAGTGCTGCAGAACAGCCAGATTCAGGCCAATTATATGCCGATTGCCGATCTGCCCGACAGCCTGACCCGGCTGATGGATACGGATGCGATTGTCCTGGTGGATACGGATTGCAGCTCGTTCAGCATGGAACAGCAGAAGATGCTGTGTCGATTTGTCACAGATCTGGGGGGCGGATTGATTATGGTGGGCGGCCCGCAGGCATTCGGGGCCGGCGGCTGGATTGGTTCGCCGGTGGCCGAGATTCTGCCGGTTGAGCTGGACCCGCCGCAAAAGAAGCAGATGCCCAAGGGGGCGCTGGTGCTGGTCATAGACCGCAGCGGCTCCATGGCCGGCGATAAACTGCAGATGTCCAAGGTTGCGGCGGCGGCAGCGGTGCGTTTGCTGAGTCGTCAGGATCTGGTTGGTGTGGTGGTTTTTGACGGTGCCAGTCACTGGCTGGTCCCAATGACTTCGGCAGAAGATAAAGAGGCGATTGTCGGCAGGATCGGCAGTGTTGAATCTGGCGGCGGGACCACGATGGGGCTCGGGATGGAAGATGCCTTCGAGGCCCTGAGCGAGGCTACGGCGGCGGTCAAGCATATCATTCTGCTGACGGACGGGCAGACTTCCGATCGCGATTTCTGTATCGAAATGGGGGAAAAAATCGCACAAAGTCAAATCACCATTTCGACGGTTGCGGTCAGTGAAGAAGCGGACGGACCTTTACTGTTTAATATTGCCAAGGGAGCCAAAGGGCGATTCTATCAGGTGGTGAATCCCGGGGACATTCCGAAAATCTTTGTCAAAGAGGCCCAGGTGGTTCGTCGTCCGCTGATTATCGAAACCAGTTTTGTCCCGCAGGTCACATTCGGCCTCAGTGAAATCCTGCGGGGATTGTCCGGGCCGCTGCCGGGACTGGACGGGTATATCCTGACCGGGCCGAAGGCGGGCCTGGCGCAGATGGTACTGAGCAGTCCGGAGGGGGATCCGATTCTGGCGACATGCCAGTCCGGCCTGGGACGCTGTGCAGCGATGACGACGTCGGCGGATGCCCGGTGGGCAACACAATGGCTGGCGTGGAGCGGATACGAGCGGTTCTGGGAACAGCTTGTGCGATGGACGGCCCGGCCGGCGCAGCCGACGGATTGCGAAGTGATTACTGATGTCAGCGGGCGGCAAGTCACGGTGTATGTGGATACATCGACCGGCAAGGAAGGTGCAGCGCCGATGACGAGCCTGGAAGCGACGGTGATTGGGCCGGATATGCAGAGCAGACCGCTGCCTTTAAATCAGGTTGGGCCGGGGCAATATCGCGGCACTTATGAAGCGGGGCCGGCGGGCAG
>DLFY01000178.1 GCA_002482415.1 Phycisphaerales bacterium UBA7708 | reverse complement strand
CGGTATTCAACGGAGCTTTGCATTACAGCTATGGAAATCCGCGAATTTACCGTCACCAGTTGCGGCTGGCCGGCAAAGAGTATGGCTTGCCCGGCAATCCCGCCATCAATATGCACGCCAACTGCGGAATTACCTTCAATCTGGCTGAAATACGACGTCTGGTGCCGGGGTACGATATTGGGCAATTTACTTCCGTATATGGAATCAGCGAAACGTTTTTTGATTTTTATGAAGTACGGGATATTCCGGATATTACTGTGCCGCGGGTCGATTTCTTTGTACTGGTTGACGGCAAGGTCCGGTTTTCAAAGACCTCTGTTGCTCCCGAGACCGGCAAGCGGCTTCTGGCCGAAATTCAATTGCTGCCCGAGGACCGTTTTCTGACCCTGATTACCACCCAGAGCAATGACCCGTATGCAATCAGCTATGACTGGGCATTATTCGCCGAGCCGCAATTGCATTTAACGCGAGTCAGCCAGTGATTTAAATTAAGACGGTATTACATTTGGCAACGAAGTTAGTATAATATTCTTTGAAAAGTTAAGATTGTATTTCGGGTCTCAAAAAAACAACGATTTCGTGGTAGATAATGCGAATTATCTATCCAGATTAGACNNCTGTAGTCCATTCACACATTCTTGTCCTGCTTACTCCACAGTAATCGGAATCTACTTCACAATATAATGTAAGATGTTGTCAATAAACAATTTAAAGGATTCGAATCCGTGTTTTTAAACGGCGGTTCCCCAGGCTCTGAAAATCAGTTTTATATTGAAAAAGGCGATTCAATACAGTATAGTATAGTAATTCAATGCTGACGGGATTGACAGCAGCGATGAGGTGATGATGCTGGGTGTGTACGGATGAGGCTGTGATTATGACATCTGCTTATTTGGCAAAGAGTTACAGCTAAAACCGCAATGTTTCTGGTGGGCGTTTTCGGTATTTCAACAGATGTGATAAACACGGACGGCGGGTGAAATAAGAATACAGAAAATAGTTGCATGAGGGTATTTCCACGCAAAAAAATTTAAGACAAGGCCCACGCAGATGATTTAATATAAGAGGGAATCTATTCACAATAGAATGAAGCTATTTTTGAAAGGGGAATATGGCATAAACGACAAAAACGGTGATTAGTTTGTGAATTAAACTTAAGTGAATACCTGTAAAAAACGATACAATAATTAATTTGGAGGTGGTTTAGATGAAAAAGCAAATGTTAGTTTTATTGGCTGTAGTGAGTCTGTTATCGATGACTGTAAGTGCTGATACTGTTGCTTATTGGCGTTTTGAAGAAGGCCCGGCAGGCGCACAAGTCGCCCATCCGGTAGGCGGCGGAGTGTACTATCCAGCCGTGGCCGACAGTTCAGGCAATGGCTATGAGCTGTCCGTGTGGGACGAAGGCGGAGCAGGGTATCAGTATAAGACCGAAGTCGGCGGTACGGTTGTTAATGGTCTTGCCAACAATTACAGTGTGAAGAACTCCGGTGGTGGACCTGCAATGTGGACGGATACAGCAGATGCCATTAATTCCATAACTCCCGCAGCATTTACCATTGAAGCCTCATTCAAACTGGAAAATGGCGGTTATAAGACCATCGTTGGCCGTGACTCTCGTGGAACAGCAACGCAGGGTACTAACACAGACGGCAATCTGGCGGCGATGTATTTCCAGGCTGTGCCGAACAATGGCCTTGCGATCAAGTTCTGCGATGTTTCGGGTTATTGGCATGAAGCGATTTCCGCTCCGGGTTCGTATGTTGGCTTTGACTGGGGCACTGATCCCGATGGCACAAAGGCTCACTGGTACAGCATGGCGGGTGTCAGCGATGGAACAATGCTGTCTCTGTGGCTCAGAGACTTAACCACCGGCGGTGCCTGGCAGATGATTGCCCAGACCGATATGTCGGTTGTCAATCCTGGCAGTCCCAACACAGCCCTGACGGCGGGTGCCGGCGATGGCGGTGACTGGGATGCTGGAAACTGGACCGTGGGACGCGGCCTGTATGCCGGCGGCCATGGCGACCGTGCCTATGGCTATATCGATGAAGTCCGTATTTCCGATGCAGCGCTGAGCGTGGATCAGTTCCTGATGGTTGTTCCGGAACCGGCCACAATGGCTGTATTGGGTCTTGGCGCCCTGTTGGCGGCTCGTATGCGTCGTAAATAATTCAGGATTGAAGCTGCTTTGGGCAGAATTGAATGTGAACGTGTTATGGAGAGAGGGAATGGCGAGAAACTCCATTCCCTCTCTATTCATCAGGATGTTGCAGTGCAAATAATTGTATCTGTATTATTAACTGATTTATGGAGGTTACAATGAACAAAAGGAATTTATTTATCGTGTGCGGTATATGCCTGATGCTTGTCAGCATATCCGCCAGCGCCAAAACGGTTGCGTACTGGCGCTTTGAAACGGGTCCGGCGGGGACCAATATTCAGCATGGCGCCGCCGACGGTGTTTTCAGCCCGGACGTTCAGGATGTCTCGGGCAACGGCAATCACCTGGCTGTGTGGAACAGCGGCCAATGGCAGTACCGTGCAAATGTTCCTTATGCCAATGTTCCATGGACAGGCGAGGCGAATGTTTACAGCGTTAGAAACATCACCGGCTATCCTTCTTTGTGGAACAAATCGCTGGCAACCTGGGAACCGGCACAGTGGACCATCGAGGCGACGTTTAAGGCCGAAAACAACGGCACAAACGGCGGATGGAAAACCATTGTGGGGCGTGATTCACGGGGCATTCCCATGATGGGTACCGAACTCAATGGTGACCTGGCTGCCTTGTATCTCCAGACGACGGACAGTCCGGCCAGAGGGCTTGCGATCAAGTTCATCGACAAAGACGGCTATTGGCATACAGCAGAAGCCGGGCCGGATGCGTATGTCGGCTTTAACAATTCAACAGATCCGCAAGGCAACACCGCTCCCTGGTACACCATCGCGGCCACCAGTGAGGGCAGATACCTGACATTGTATCTGTTCAATCATAATAATCCTTCAGCAGGTTATGTGCAGATCGCTCGAACGGACATGACGGTGACCAATCCCGGCAGTACGAATACGGCGTTAAATAAGGGCGCCGGTGACGGCGGTGACTGGGATGCCGGGGATATCACAGTCGGACGCGGTATGTATGCCGGCGGTCACGGCGACCGTTTCTATGGCTTTCTTGACGAAGTTCGTCTTTCCGACAAGGCCTTGAAGCCCAGCGAATTCCTGATGGCTCCGGGGTATGTCCAGCCGGTTTCTCCGGCCAAGGACGAATTCCTGCCCACGACGGCTGCCACGACCTATACCTGGACCACAGACACAACCCTGATGACTGAAAATGATGTTGTATTTGATCGTTATGCCATTTATATTGCCAATAATGCAGCAGATTTGACACCGGAAAAACCCACGACGTACCTGCATTCCAATACAATTACGAATGTCGCCACACAGTCCTATAGCGGCTATAACGGCACGTATGCGTACAGTGAGGATTACTTCTGGCGTATTGATATGGTCGCGATGGATCCCAATGAGTCGGATCCCAATAATATCGTCTATAACATTCCTCACCTCTATCAGGGCGTTCCGGTTCGCTTCTTCGGGCCTCGAGCCTGCCCGGCGGTGTCGATTTCCGGCAATGTGTCGATTCTTCCCGATCCGATTACGCAAATCTATACTGCACAGAATGCTGTCTTTACCGCCGGCATCACCCGCGGCAGTGTCAATGTGGATGCAATCAGCTGGTACAAGGTCAACGGTCTGCAGGATACAGGCGTTTTCGACCCCAATGACCTGCCGGACTCGCTGGTTAGCCATGTTCCCGGCGTGACCGAGATTGCATACATTCCGAATCTGACAACGGCAACATCGACTACCCTGACGATTGTGGATGCAGCGCCGGCCGATAATGGCAGCTACTATGCCAAGGTACGCCTGGTGGATCCGCTGGGTGGTGCAACCGGATGCGAAGGTGTTTCTGCGACGGCCGATCTGTTTGTCCGTGATGATACGAATGCCTCCACGAACTACCTGGTTCATCGGTATGGTTTCGATGGCGATGCCAGTGACTCGATTGGAACCGCTCATGGTACCGTCGTGGATCTGGGCGATGTCAATCATACCTTCGAGAGCGGCCAGCTTGTGCTCAACAATGCAGGCCTGAATTCAAGACCGATCCAGAATGAAGCGGGTGTCGGCGATCGTCTGCTGGATGCGCAGGGTGCCTATGTGAATCTGCCCAACGGTCTGATTTCGCCTCTGGGCAAGAGCGCCACCTTTATGGCGTGGTTTACCTTCACACCGGTTACCAATGATGGATGGCCTCGCATCTTTGACTTTGGCACATCGACCGGCGGCGAAGGCTTTGCGACCGGCGGTGATGGTGTTCAATACATCAACGGCCTTCCGTATCTGGATACCGCCGCTGCGGATATGCAGGAATACGTGATGCTCACCCCGCAGCAGGGTACCGGTTCGGCATGGCGTTTCGAATCGCTGGTTCGTCCTCCGGCCAACAGTGTACTGGTCGATCCGTCCAGCAATACGGCGCTGAGGAATGTGGAAGCCTGCGTAACGTGTGTGTTTGATGCAGCCACCGGATTCAACACCGTGTACCTCAACGGCGTTCAGGTCCTCCAGGCAGCCAATACCACACATACTCTGGCCAACATCAATGATGTCAACAACTGGCTGGGTCGTTCACAGTGGCCGGATGCGATGTTCAGCGGCAAGCTCAATGAATTCCGCATCTNNCCCCTGAGCAAGTACTGGGTCAAAGCCTACTACGAACAGGGTGCGGATAACTATCTGACCAAGCCGAATCCCTGCATTCAGGATGAAGCCAATGCAATGGACTTCAACACCGACTGCGTTGTGGATATGCTGGACTTTGCGGCATTGGCCGAACAGTGGCTGTCCTGCGACCGCCTCTATGGCTGCAACTAAGTTCTGCTTTGATAGTCGCAGTTCGCGGCATTAGTGTGTAAAAATAAAAGCGGGCCTCGGTTTTCCGGGGCCCGCTTTTTTGTTTGGGCAAATCACAGACAGTGACAGGATTAGTTGACCGTCCATTCATGGACGCCGGTGGAATAACCGGGCTGACAGGTAATCTCCATCCGCAATGCATCCGTCTTGACGGGGGTGAAACTGAGCCGATCTATATCATCTTTGGTGACTTTGTAATCGCTGAAATTATTCACCGGCTTCCATTGTCCGTTATCCCGGTATAGAACCTTCCAGGCCTTCGGCACGCGGCATTCGCCCCGTCCGGTATCATCAAACCAGTACACCGACACAGAGCCGACTTCTTTAACACCATCCAAATCATACTGAACCCATTCGGTCGTTCCTTTATGCGGCCACCAGTGTAAAAAGCCTTTGGATTCGTCCCCCGAGCTGTCCGGCACAAGCTGGTCGTTGACATATTCGGTTTTGGTTCCGCCGACATTGCTCAAAAACGATGTGCTGACTTTGCTGGTCGAAGCAATCGTCGGGCTGGGCAGGGGGCTGGCGTTTTTCTCGTTCCGAGGCACCCATACCATCATCTGTCCTTTGCCTCGATGGGCCCAGGCATAATAGGGAATCGCGGCAAATTTGCGTTCCGTACGTTCCATCACACCCGGCGCAGCGGTCTTGCGTAATTCAATCGCGGTGCCTTCAATGACCGTCAGGCCGTTCAGCAGGTCGGGTTTTTGGATCACCGTTAATTTTGCCGCATCCGGCAGCATCAGGTTGAACAGTTTGCCGCCTTCCACATCGGGCCATTCGAGGCAATAGACCAGCGGTCCACGCTGGATGGCCGCCCGGCCGAGGTTGTCTTTGACCCGTTCGTCACAGATAATCCGCTGCGGTTCCATGGGCAGACCAAGCTGGACCACATCACCGTCTTTCCATTCGCGTTCAATCGCAGCAAATCCCCTGTCCGCCTTAACCTCCATCGGTGCCCCGTTAACCGACAGAGAAATCTCGCCCTCCGTCGGGTGAAGTACGGAATACAGTTTGCCGGGAACGGGCTGATTGACCGCCCAGCCGGGAATACGCACTTTGAGCGTGAATTTCTGACCCGCACTGGCCGGGCTGATTTTAAGTGCAATAGTGCCGTCCCAGGGATAGCGGGTCATCTGGGCGATGGCAACTTTCTTTCCGCCAACCTGCAGATCGGCGGTACTGTTGACAAACAAGTTGACATATACCGCGTTGTCGCGGACGGCATACACATACCCCGGTACCGAAGCCAGGAATCGACAGATATTGCTCGGACAGCATGCACAGCCAAACCACGGCTGACGGTCATGGCCGGTGCTTTCCAGCGGATTGGGATAGAAAAACAGCTTGCCGTCCAGTGATACCCCAGACAGCACATTATTATACAGCGACCGTTCCATCACATCGATATACCCTGCATCGCCGTGCAGCAGAAACATCCGGTGATTCCAATAGACATTGGCAATCGCCGCACAGGTTTCGCAGTAGGCCGTACGGTTGGGCAATTCATAATTGTCGCCGAAAGCCTCGCCTGCATGACGGGCGCCGATGCCGCCGGTAATATACAGCTTGGTATAGACGACGTTTTCCCAGATTTTGTTAATTGCCTGAATATAACTGGCATCGCCGGTCATGGCCGCAACATCCGCCATGCCGCTGTACATATACCCGGCCCGAACCGCGTGCCCGACCGCCTCATCCTGCTGGGTGACGGGTTTATGTTTCTGGGCATAAGACCCTTCGTCTTTGACCCCGCGTCGGTCCAGAAACCGCTTGGCCTGTTCCAGGTACGCCTTGTTGCCGGTTGCCCGATACAGCTTGACTAAGCCGATTTCGATTTCCTGATGGCCCGGCACATCCATCCGTCCGTCGGCCCCAAATGTTTTAACGATCAAATCCGCACTTTTAATCGCCACATCCAGAAAACTGCGTTTGCCGGTGGCCAGGTAATGAGCTACGGCGCCTTCATACATGTGCCCGAGGTTGTAAAGCTCATGGCTGTCCCGGATGTTATCCCAGGGCTCGTTGATATAGCAGCAGGCGATGTTTTTGCCGTCTTTTCTTGCCCGGGCCGTCCATGCCGTATAAAGATACCCATCCGGTTCCTGTGCGGCGGCAATATAAGAAATGACTTCATCCAGGTATTTATCCAGTTTGGGGTCCGGATGAACCATCAGGCTGTACGAGGCGCCCTCGATGATTTTATAGACATCGCTGTCGTTAAAACCAAAATCTCCCACCCAGGGCTTATCAGACAGTTTGGCTGCGACTTTAAAGTTTTCAATACGCCCGGTGTCTTCCGATTGCTTAAACGCAAAGGGGATGGTTGCGGCACGGTTGGTTTCCATGCGCGGCAGCCAGAACGTATCCGAAAAGTGAACCTGGGTGAAGGGGACCGGCTGATAAGGATAATCCGACCCGGTCTCTGCGGACACGATACCGCAGGCACTCAGGCACAAGAAGCAGATGAATAAATACAAGCGTGACCGATCCAGATTGTGTTCCATGTGCATTCCCTTTCTATTGTGGTTAAGATTTTGAGAATTTTTCGATGAGGTATCTTAGCATCTGACACCTCAATCATCAATATTAAACAGACCTGCTTTATCGACATGAGGTTTCACATAATTTTGCCGTTGCAGTACCGGCTGGCCGGTCAATATAAAACCAGATAAAAAACAGTTGGTATGGTTATTAATAGGCCAATAGGCATCTTGAGCAAGTTTCAGGGAAGCCGCTTTACTTTGGAGGGGTTTTATCCTATAATGCCTCTTTTATTGAACCCGAAAAAAAGGTTTAACTATGGAAAAAGTCAGGATTTACGATACTACATTGCGGGATGGAATGCAGGCCGAAGGGATTAGTTTCTCGGTTGAGGACAAACTGCTGGTTGCCCGCAAACTTGATGAATTTGGTTTGGATTATGTAGAGGGCGGTTTCCCGCAAAGCAATCCCAAGGAAGCCCTGTTTTTCCAGCGGCTGGCCGAGCAGCCCCTCAAACATGCAAAACTGGTCGCCTTTGGCAGCACTCGCCGGGCCGGCAATACCGTACAGGATGACCCCGGCATCAAGGCCTTGCTGGAAGCCTGTGCTCCCGCCTGTACCGTGGTTGGCAAAAGCTGGGACCTGCATGTGAACACCGTGCTTCGCTGCACCCTTGAAGAAAATCTCGCTGTCTGTGCCGATTCCGTCGATTATCTCAAGAAACACGGCAAGGAAGTTATTTTCGACGCGGAGCATTTTTTTGACGGCTACAAAAGCCGCCCGACCTACGCGCTGGAGACGTTGCGCGTGGCGGAGCGGGCCGGCGCTTCCAGCCTGAACCTTTGCGACACCAACGGCGGGTGCATGCCCTGGGAGATGGAACCCATGGTCCGCGCCGCCCTCGCGCAGTCGCGCGTTCCGGTGGGTATCCACTGCCACAACGAAGCGGGCATGGCCGTGGCCGGTTCCCTGCTGGCGGTGAAGGCCGGCGCGAGCCTCGTGCACGGCACCATCGGCGGCATCGGGGAGCGCTGCGGCAACGCGGACCTTTGCAGCGTGATTCCGGCCCTGGAGTGCTCTATGGATTGCAGCTGCCTTCCGGAGGGCCGCCTGTCCCTTTTGACCGGCACGGCGCGCTACATTGCCGAGGTGGCCAACCTGACCCTGCCCGGAAGCCTTCCCTATGTCGGTCACAGCGCGTTCGCCCACAAGGGCGGCATGCATGTGGACGGGGTCCGCAAGGACAGCCGCAGCTTCGAGCACCTGGACCCGGAACGGGTCGGCAATACGCGCAGACTGCTCGTGAGCGATCAGGCAGGCCGCGCGGCCTTGCTGGAAAAGCTGACGGCCATCGCGCCGGATCTGACGCGGGAGGATCCCAAGCTTGCCGAAATCGTGGACAAGCTCAAGCAGCGCGAGCACCTTGGCTATGTCTTCGAGGGCGCGGAAGGCTCGTTCCGCCTGCTTGCCTTGAAGCTGCTGGGGCGCTCGGAGCGCTATTTCGACGTGCTGGATTTTCGCGTGTTCTGCGAGCAGCCCTGGGAGCACGGCTCCGCGCAGGCGTACATCAAGGTCGCGGTCAACGGCCAGGAGGAAATCACGGCCGCAGAGGGCGACGGCCCGGTCAACGCCCTGGACAAAGCCCTGCGCAAGGCCCTGGCCGTGTTTTATCCCGCGCTGCGCGAAATCCGCCTGATCGACTTCAAGGTGCGCGTGCTGGATGGCGGCGGGACCGCTTCCACGGTCCGGGTGACCATCGAGTCCACGGACGGCAGGCAGGTCTGGGGCACGGTGGGCGTTTCCGTCAACATCATCGAGGCATGCTGGCAGGCCCTGGTCGATTCCATCGTATACAAATTGGCATTTTTGGGATAGGCATGCCGGGCGGCATGCCTGTTTAACGGCTTGGCGGAGGGTGAACGGCCTGTCCTCTCCTTGATCCAAAGCCTGCCATAAGGGGCTTTAGGCCTCCAAACGGGAGAAAACGAGCGAAAAAAGGCGCTTTTCCCGGATTCACTCGCGCACATCGCGCCCCGTTCCCGCAGACCTGGGCAGGGGCTGGTCCAAGCCTTTGACGAAAGGGTTCCATTCTNNTATCATGTACGGGCAGCAACGCAATGGCGTGATTCCTTGGCTTTTAAAGGATCGAGGATCGTCAAAAGGAGGGTTGCCGTATGGCGCTTCGACCCCTGCGACAGGGTATGCTCCACCGTGTGCTTGAACGTCTGCGACCATTTCGCAGCAAAATCACCCTCGGGTTCGTGATCATCATCTCAAACCAGCTTCTTCGCATGATTCTTCCGCTCATCACCCGCGAAGTTGTCAACAACGTCATTCCCAATCGAGATTTTCATTTGATGCTATGCCTGGGCGGGATGCTGCTGGCCATCTCGGGCATCCGCGCGGTCCTGCTGTATAACCGCGGCATGATCTTCGAGCGGGTTTCCCAGGGTATGATCTACAAGCTGCGCACGGAGCTGTACAGCCGCCTGCAGGCGCAGAGCTACACCTTCTATGACAAGCACCGCATCGGCGAAATCATGTCGCGCATGACGGGCGATATGGAGGGCCTGCGGGGCTTTATCATGAACCTGTGCCTGACCATCTTTGAGCAAAGCATGTCCTTTTTGGGCGCGCTCGTGTTCATGGGCGCGATGAGCTGGCCGCTGACGCTGACGGTTTTGGCCATTTGCCCGGCGCTCGCCTTCATCGCATGGCTTTTCAACAAGAAGATTCGCCCGGCGCACGCGGCCGTGCGCGAACAAAACGCCGTGCTCAACACCCGCACGCAGGAAAACATCGCCGGCGTCCGGGTGGTAAAGGCCTTTGCCCGCGAGCCTTACGAGAGCGAGCAGTTCAAAACGGACAACCAAAAGGTGCTCCAGCTCAACCTGAAGGCCACGCGCATTTGGTCCAACTTTAACCCGACCATGGACTTCATCGGCTCCCTGGCCATCCCCTTCATGCTCCTGGTCGGAAGCCGTCTGGTATCGAACGGAACCATCGACCTGGGCACCCTGATCGCGGCGACGGGCTATGTGTACATGCTGGTCAACCCCATGCGCATGCTCGCCAACTTTGTCAACATCTTTGCCCAAGGCATCACGTCGGCGGAAAAACTGTTCTACTATCTGGATCTGGGCAGCATTGTCCGCGATCCGGCCTCCCCGGTCGCGCCCGCGGTTTCCGAAGGCCGCGTTTCCTTTGAGAATGTGACCTTGGCCTACGGCGACAACGTGGTGCTCAACGATCTGAGCTTTGAGGCCGAACCGGGGCAGACCGTTGCCATCATGGGCGCGACCGGAAGCGGCAAAACCTCGGTCATCAACCTGCTGGGCCGCTTTTACGACATCCGCTCCGGAAGCGTCAAGGTGGACGGCGTGGACGTGCGCCGGCAAAAGCTTGCCGACCTGCGCCGCAACATCGGCTATGTGATGCAGGAGAGCTTCCTGTTTTCCGAGAGCATTGCGGAAAACATCGCCTTTGGAAATCCTGGCCTTCCCAGGGAGAAGATCGAGCAGTCGGCCCAAATCGCCCAAGCTTCCGATTTCATCACCCACATGCCCCAGGCTTGGGAGACCGTTGTGGGCGAGCGCGGACTCGGACTTTCCGGCGGGCAGAAGCAGCGCGTTTCCATTGCCCGCGCCCTGGCCTGCGACCCAAAGATTCTGATCCTGGACGACTCGACCTCAGCCGTTGACATGGAGACCGAGGCCCTGATCCAGGAAGGGCTCAAAAGGGTGATGGGCAAGCGCACGACCTTTGTCATCGCCCACCGCATCTCCTCGGTGATCCATGCTGACCAGATCCTGGTCCTTGACCAGGGCAAGCTGGCCGAGCGGGGCAGCCATGCCGAGCTTATGGAGCAAAAGGGACTGTATTATCAGATGTTTATGGACCAGTACCGCGACTTTGCCGACCTGGGCGATGTGAAAGGAGCGTGAGAACATGGCCAGGATTCGTACCATTGACGTCGAAATTCTGGAGGCCCCATTTGACAAAACCCAGTTCTTTCGCCTTCTGAAGTACATGAAGCCCTACCGCTACAAGATGGTCGGCGCGCTGGGCCTGATGATCCTCTACGCCCTGTGCGGCCTTGCCTCGCCCTACTTCATGAGCCGCGCGGTGGCTGTGCTGGAAAACCTGGGCAAAGAAGGCGCATCGACCGCAATGCTGCCCTGGTTTGTCGCGGGCATGATCCTAACCGGCATCGTCGGCGCGATCTNNACCCGCGTGCGCCTGACCGACTTTTCCGGCCGCAGGGCCATTGCAACGCTGCGGCAGGATCTGTTCAACCACGTGCAGACGCTCTCGTTCAACTTCTTCGATTCGCGTTCCGCGGGCAAGATCATGGTCCGGATCATCAACGACGTCAACTCGCTGAACGATCTGTTTTCCAACGGCATCATCAACCTGCTGGTCGACTGACTGACCCTGGTGCTTCTGGTGACGATCATGCTGTTCATCAACTGGAAGCTGACGCTCGTATCCGTGGGATCGCTGATCCTGCTGGCCATACTCATCTTCTTCATCAAGACCAAGATGCGCCGGGCCTGGCAGGGCGTGCGGCTCAAGACCTCGACCATGAACGGCTATCTGCACGAATCCCTCTCCGGCATGCGCGTGACGCAGGCCTTTGTGCGCGAGAATGTCAACCAAGGCCTTTACAACGACATCAACCAGGACATTCACGACAGCTGGCTGCGCGCCGTGCGCTTCAACAACTTCTTCTGGCCCGCGATCGACCTGACCT
>DLFY01000316.1:3260-6276 GCA_002482415.1 Phycisphaerales bacterium UBA7708 | reverse complement strand
AGTAAAAAGTGATTCATTGCCGGTTATTAACAGGGGTATAATTCCTGCCCAAAGATTTTTATGGGATGCTGATCTGTGCTTTCTATCACGAAAGAGCCCGCCCAGCCTGCCGGCAGGTCCAGGGCATGCATGCTCCAGCGCTGATTTTGTTCGGGTGCGAGTGCGTCGAGTATTTGATTGGTTTGCAGCCCGGTATCGAAGCTGTTCAGGGGGCGAATGCCGGCGGCCTTGAGATAGGCCTCTTTGCGGGTCCAGCACTGATAAAATGCCAGGAGTCGGGCTTGCGGTTCCAGGTGTTCCAGATAGGATGCCTCGCCGGCAGTAAAATACTGTCGTGCCAGAGGCAGTAATTCTATGTCAGGGTCGATTTTCTCGATATCGATCCCGATGCGACGTTCTGCGGTGAAGGCAAAGGCCGCAATCCCATGAGAGTGTGACAGCGAAAACTGAATTGCGGATGGATGTTCGGCCGGATTCAGTCCCGGCTTGCCTTCTGCGGTGGAGAGGATGGAAACGGCATGAGCCGGGCGGTCCAGAAAGGCTGACAAAAGCCGACGCAGCAGACTGCGGCGGACGATAAATCGATCCCGATGGTGTGCATGAACATACTGGCCGGCACGGTGCAGCTCGGTTTCAGACAAAAGCTCTAAGGATGTATTCCATTCATCTACATTTGCCCAATACACTACAACCTCATCGGGCCTTGGGGCTGTCAGAGGTGTCTGCGGCTTGAATAATACGGCATCAGGATTGTGCTGGGTTAACGTTTTCATATTAACTTATGCTGATGGACTGTTTCCAGGATTTCTTTTTCCAGCAGCACCGCACAGGTTTGAACATGGGGCTGATTGAGAATGTTGGGATGGATGCAGTCGATGTCATGGACGCGAATTTGTCCGGTAATGAACTGGTCCCAGCCAAACGTCGGATGATTGTACATCTCCTTATCCAGCAGGTTGAAATCCTTCATCTCCCGAAACAGTACGATATCTCCATCATAGCGCTGCCGGGTCTGATAGCGGAAAAACGCCTCAAGACCCGCCTGATAGAGTTTGCGATAGTTTGGGAACTCGTGAATATTCCAGCCGTCTTTTTGGGCAGTCTGTCGTTGTTTTCTGAGTTTTTTGTATTGACGCTGCGACTGGAGATACCGCACTTTTTCATTGAGGCTCAGGCCGCAAAACTTCCAGAACCGTTCCAGATAATGAGCCGGTTTCCATGAGTAGGCTTTCGGAAAACCCGGGGCTGAGGTCCCAAGAATCCCCAGAAAGGCGACGTTGTGCCCCTGTGTTGTCAGTTGGAGGGCCATTTCGTATGCGATCCGTCCGCCCATGGAAAAGCCGCACAGCCAGTAGGGGCCTTCGGGCTGAACCTGCTGAATTTCCCGGATGAAATACGCGGCCATCTCTTCAATCGTGTGCAGAATTGTGGGATTTCCATTCAATCCCGGCAGATTCAGGCCGTACTGGGACAGCGGAATCGTGAGTAAATGGGCCAGATGATAAAAATTCAGCGTATGGCCGCCCACGCCGGGCAGATAGAAGATGCCCTGTTTGAGCCGCCCCGGTTGAATCTGCACCAGTGTTTTTGAGATGGATTCGTGCCGGTGTTTCCGCAGGCAGTCGGCAAGCTGCCGGATGGTGGGAGCTTCAAATATCAGCCCCAGCGGCAGGTCAATCTGGAAACGTTCTTCCAGGCGATAAAAGAGTTTCGCCGCCAGCAATGAATGCCCGCCAAGGTGGAAGAAGTTGTCATCCAGATAGACGGTATCAATCCCCAGCATGTCCTGCCAGACGTCGGCCAGAATCCGTTCCATGGAGGATTGAGGAAGTCGTTGTTGACCGTCTGTGCCGTCATGCTGTTGTGGTTTTGGCAGACGGATTTTATCGATTTTCCCGTTGGCGGTCAATGGAAGCTGTGTCAGTTCTACGATAACCGATGGAATCATATAGTCCGGAAGCGACCTGGCCAGGTTTTTTTGAATCTGGTCCGGCAGGATGGATACTGCTTCCTCCAGGACAACATACCCGACGATATATTTTTGACCGGGGATGTCTTCCCGGACGATGACGGCTGCCTGCTGGACATGCGGACAGTGCCGCAGGGCGTTTTCGATTTCGCCCAGTTCAATCCGGAATCCCCGGATTTTGACCTGATCATCGGCCCGACCCCCAAATTCGATAGTGCCATCCTCCATCCAGCGGCAGATGTCGCCGGTCTTGTAAAGGCGGCTGTTGGGCTCCGCATGAAAAGGATTGTGTATAAATCGTTCAGCGGTCAACTCCGGACGATTGAGGTAGCCTCGGGCCAGTCCGTCCCCGCCGATGTAGAGTTCGCCCCAGACGCCAAGGGGAACCGGCTGCAAAGAACTGTCCAGGATGTACACCTCGGTATTGGCGATGGGCCTGCCGATGGGGATCGATTTGAGATTGTCCGGGATTGGTTTGGGAATCGGATAGCAGCAGGCAAAGGTGGTGCTTTCGGTTGGTCCATACCCATTGACCAGCTCGACCGAATCCAGTAGTTTTGCTGCTTTTCGAACATGGGGAACGGAAAGGGCTTCGCCGCCGGTCAGAATCGTTCGGACGGAACTTAGTATCTCAGGTTTCTCATCAATTACCATGTTAAACAGCGACGATGTCAGCCACAGGGCATTGACCTGCGATGCGGCCAGAATATGGCCCAGCAGCTCCAGTTCCGGGATGCGTCCAGGGTAGAGAACACACTGCCCGCCATGCAGCAGGGCGCCCCAGATTTCCAGAGTCGATGCGTCGAAGCTGACCGGAGCCAGTTGCAGGAAGACCCGATTCGGCCCGAACTGCATATAGTCTTGCCCGAAGACCAGCCGGACGACTCCGCGATGCGGCACGGCGACGCCTTTGGGTGTCCCTGTCGAGCCGGAGGTGTAGATGATATAAGCCAGATGGTCCGGTGTGGTGCACAGAGCGGGATTATCGGTCGGGTACTGGGCCAGCCTGTCCCATTCCTGCTCGATCAATAAAAGCTTGATTTTGTC
>DLFY01000316.1:0-3253 GCA_002482415.1 Phycisphaerales bacterium UBA7708 | reverse complement strand
ATAGAAAGTCCCGTATCGGATGCCATAAAGCTTAGTCGCTCAGTCGGATAGGTCGGATCCAGCGGCACATAAGCCCCTCCGGCCTTGAGAATCCCCAGCAATACCGGCAGCAGCTCGATGCAGCGGTCCATGCAGACCCCTACCGGCACATCCGGCCCGACGCCATGCGCTCGCAAGTAATGAGCCAGTTGATTGGCCTGTTCATTGAGCTGGCGGTAGGTTAAGGTCTGGTCCTCAAACATGACCGCCATCGCATCCGGCGTCTTTTCCGCCTGTTGTTCAAAAAGCTGGTGGATGCATTGTGTGGCGGGATACTCTTTTTTAGTACTAGCATTGGCTTTTTGAACCAGATTTGCAGTCAGTGGTGAAATTATGGATAGTATTGTTTGCTCGGGACATTCAATAATACGGGCCAGAATTTGTTCATAACTGCTTAAGCAGCGACGGATGGTCTCATTCGTATAAAGAGCAGTGTTATATTCTGCCCGAAGCTGTAATCCTGAATGGCTTTCATCGCAGAATAAGGTAAAATCAATTTTGGAGGTCTTGGTGCCGATCTCAATTGTTTGGCATTTCAGATTTGGCAGATTCACAGCCCAGTAGCGGGAATCCTGGTAGGCCAGCATAGTCTGAAAATAGAGATTCCTGTTGGCTTGTCGCGGTGGATTAAGAAGTTCCACCAGCACATCATAGGGTAAATCCTGGTGCTGTTGAGCTTCAAGGCAGAGTTGACCAACCTGATGCAAAACATCAAGAAAAGACATATCTTTTGTAATTGAACAGCGTAAAACAGTCGTGTTGACAAAAAAGCCGATAATATTTTCAATCTCTTTATGAGTTCGGCCTGAGATGGGGCTGCCGACAGTGATGTCTTCACTCCGGTTGTAATAATATAATAAAATATGAAATGCCGACAGCAGAAGAGTATAAAGAGTTGTGTTTTTCTGGTGTGACAAATCTTTTAATGCTGTATAGACACTGTCCTGAACATGCCTTGTTTCCCACTGCCCGAGATAGGTATAGGCTGTGGATCGCGGAAAATCCAGGGGTATGGTCACTTCAGGGATATCGCCGGCAAGTTTTTGTTTCCAGTAGTCAAAATCCTGCTTTTTGAGAGTTTCAATCTCAGTCTGCTGCCAGCATCCGTAATCGGCATACTGGACTGACAGCGAGGCAGAATTAACTGGTGTATTTTGTGTATAATGTTGATATAATTCAGTTAATTCTTGTGTAAAAATCCCCATGGACCAGCCGTCAGTAATTAAATGATGCATATTCAAAAGAAGGGCATAATCATCCGGCTTCATACACAAAAGTGTAAATTGAAACAAGGGACCTTGCTCCAGATTGAACAGGCGCTGTGACCGTGATTCTGCAATAGTTTGAAATGCCTGTATTGGCGATAAGGAACCAGGGGCTATTGTTTCGACTGGAAGATTCCAGGCAGCGTCGGACCTGATAGACTGGACAGGCTGTCCGTTGTTCATGGGAAATGTGGTGCGAAAGGACTCGTGTCGCCGGATGATTTCTTGAAGGCTTTTTTCTAAGGCTGTGATATTCAGACAGCCTTTTATATACATCATCCATGAAATATTATAAACCGGCAATTCCGGCGAAAGCTGCTGGATAAACCACATTCGTTTTTGCGCAAACGACAACGGGAGAGCTTGGCTTCTGGAAACCGGTAGTATAAGCAGGCCGCTCTGATTTGATTGAGAACAATAATGATCAATGACACATGCAAATTGTTCCAGTGTCGGATTCTCAAATAAGGTTGAAACCGGCAGATTAACCCCCATTTTTTTCTGGATGGAATACACTGTCTGAATCGCTTTGAGCGAATGTCCGCCTAAATGGAAGAAATTGTCTTCAAGATAAACATTGCCTATCTTTAGCAATTCTTTCCAGAGCCTCGCTATCATCTGTTCTGTGGAGGTCTGAGGCAGTCGCCGATGTCCTTGCTTACTGTCATGCTGCTGAGTCCGGGGCAGAGATGCCCGGTCTATTTTCCCATTGGCGGTTAATGGAAGCCGTGTCAGTTCCACGATAACTGATGGAATCATATATTCTGGAAGCGACCTGGCCAGGTGCTGTTGAATCTGATCTGGCAGGATGAATCCCGCTTCCTCCAGAACAACATACCCAACGATATATTTCTGTCCCGGCACGTCTTCTCGGATTATTGTCACTGCTTGATGAACGTGGGGACAATGACGCAAAGCATTTTCAATCTCGCCCAGTTCAATCCGGAATCCTCGGATTTTGACCTGATCATCGGCCCGACCCCCAAATTCGATGTTGCCATCCTGCATCCAGCGGCAGATATCGCCGGTCTTGTATAATCTATCACCGGATTGAGAACTGAATGGATTCGGAATAAATCGTTCTGCCGTCAGTTCCGGACGATTGAGATAACCTCTGGCCAGTCCGTCTCCGCCGATGTAGAGTTCACCTGGTACACCAATAGCAACTGGTTGCAGAGCATTATCCAATATATATACCTGAGTATTTGCTATCGGTTTGCCAATGGGAATTGTTTTTTGCAGTGGTGATACACTTTTAGGAATTAAGTAACTGGTTGCAAGTGTTGTACTTTCTGTTGGGCCATATAAATGCACCCATTGAACAGAAGGCATTAATTGTACCGCTTTTTGGACATGTGTGATTGAAACAGCTTCGGCCCCAGTCATTACTGTTTCAATATTCGACAGCATCAATGGATTTTCGTCGATAATCAGATTAAATAAAGCCGTCGTAAGAAATAAAGTATTGATATGTGTCTTAGATAGAATATGACTGAGTAATTCCAGATCTGGGATTCGTCCGGGATAGAGAACACACTGTCCGCCATGCAGTAGGGGGCCCCAGATTTCCAGGGTGGAAGCGTCAAAGCCAACAGGGACAAGTTGCAGAAAGATACGATCCGATCCGAATCTCAGATAGTTTTGTCCAAATACCAGCCGCATGACGCCGCGATGTGGAATTGCGACGCCTTTGGGTGTCCCTGTTGAGCCGGAGGTATAGATGATATAAGCCAGATGGTCCGGCGTGGTGCACGGAGTTGGATTGTCGGTCGGGTATTGGGCCAGCCTGTCCCATTCCTGCTCAATCAATAAAAGCTTGATTTTGTCCGAAACAAGGGTCTCTGCCAGGCCGGAATGGGCAATAACGATGGAAAGCCCCGTATCGGATACCATAAACTCCAGCCGCTCCGCCGGATAGGTGGGATCCAGCGGTACATAAGCCCCTCCGG
>DLFY01000106.1 GCA_002482415.1 Phycisphaerales bacterium UBA7708 | reverse complement strand
CCCGTCATAATCGGCGGGGACACCGACTTGGGCACCATTGTGATATAACCGCACCTTGCTGCCGTCGGCCACGGCGGCGACATGCTGCCATTGGCCTGTTGGAAACAGTACACCTTCATTAACATTGACTCCGATTCCATTGGCCTGTGTGACCTGCAGTTCCAGATTATTGCCGTTCCCGTCAAGCCCGAGGTGAATCANNCAGACCAGTTTTTGAGTATGCTGGCCCATCCCGACCTGGACTCGGCCCAGACCCAGGCGCTGACAGTAAATTGCCGGCCACTGGCGGGATATTTTCATCCAGAATAACTATTATTCCGTCGGCATTATCCAGTTTGATTGAACCTGGGCCAACAATCCCAGCCACCCAGTTCGGATCTCCAACGAGGGTTCCATCATATTGGCCTGCGGAATCAACAGCATCGCCGTCCATCATCCAGTGATTCACCAGCGATTTAATAACCAGCCTTGCTGAACGGGTCCAGGTATCACCGCCGGAGTTCGTAATTCTGCAGGTATAAAATCCCTGATCCAGACCGGCCAAAGGATTAGTTAAGGTCAGAGTGGAAGCAATTTCCCCTTCCATTGCGTTCTTCGGGTCGGTACCATTACGATACCACTGATAACTCAAACCACCACCTGTCGGATCGGTTGCGACAACTGTAAAAACAGCATTCTCTGTGTCATAGAGAAACTGATCCGCCGGCTGAATGTCTATCACCGGCTTTGCGTCGGTATTGAATACCCATATTGTGCCGACAAGAATATCGTTGGGTTCAGCAGCCGCAGCAAGCCGTGTATCCACCCGCCAGTAATATGTCGTATTGATAGCCAGGTCGGGATCGGGATCATAGCTCTGGATCAGATCCTCTCCGATACTTCCGGCCAGCAACTGATCGCGATAGTAAGGTACGCCCGCATGACTGTCATAAGTTGCGGCCTTAAGCCGTTTTTCATTGGGGTCGCAGTACACGATAAACGAGGCCGTATCCGGATATTGAAGCTCTGAATTGTTGGGATCCCGGGGAATCCGCCAACGCAATGAACTTGTAACCGATACTCCGCCCGCACCAGCAATCGGTTCTACATTGACAGCCCTGGGAGAAATATCCTGCACGACAAAGCCGTTAATAATCGCATTGTCATTCAGCGCACGAGAGGAGACGGTAAAATCAATCTCGGTCGCATCCGCTGTCCAGGTACCAATCACCAAAGCGGCGCCAACATCGTTAATCCCGGCATAAGGACTTCCTGTGCCATGCTGAAAATCAAATCCCAGGTCACCGGAAGCCCTGATCGTCTGCCATCGCTCGATCGCTTCTTTGGGGCTGTTCCACCAGTTGCTCGCATCGTAACTGATAAGCTGAATACGGTACTTTTTTCCGACAGTCAGGTTATTGATACCAAGTACCAGGGTTCCACCGTAAACGATATCGTTGGTCAGTTCCTTGAGATCTGTTCCCGCGGCGCCATATCGGACTGCGGATCCGTTGCGATCATTAATCCAGCCGGACCAGGCGGGATTATCATGGTTGCCTGCCTCGTCATTGGCTTTGAAATTCACACCATTGATTACCCGGCTGTCATCGGGATTCGAGCCGTAGGATACGCCGACATGCTCGATACCAGCAGTCAACACGTTGCTTCCATCCGATGCCAGCAATTTGGAAGACCATGTGACAGTCGCCGCGTTCACCGTCGAAGCCGACAACAGCATAACAAATGCCATCACTAACATCTTTTTCATATCAGACACTCCCGAAAAGATTTTGTGACCGCCGTTTCCCAGCAGTCCATTGTGTCGGTAAATCCCACACAGGGATTCCCCTTGACTTTCATTAAATTCTTTGGCTTCCATTCACCTGCATTTCAAAATGAACAACATCTGTATTCAAACCCGTCTTCATGACTGCCCTGCGCGCTTTCTGAATACGCTCTTACACCCGTTTTCTTCGCAGTAATGCGGTCCCACCTATTCCCAGCAGAGCCATCGTCGCCGGCTCCGGAATGGTCTCCTGAACCACAAAACCATTGATAATCGCATTGTCATTCCTGTTTCCTTCCATGCCCACCAGGCCATGAATGGTAAAATCAATCTCGGTCGCATCTGCTGTCCAGGTGCCAATCACCAACGTGGCACCAACAGCATCGATGCCGGCATAGGGACTTTCCGTGCCATGCTGAAAGCTGAATGCCGCATCACCTGTGGCTGCTATGGTCTGCCATCGCTCAATCGCTGCTTCGGGGCTGTTCCACCAGTTGTCGGCATCATAGCTGATAAGCTGGATTCTGTACGTATGACCGATGGTCAGGTTGTTGATCCCAAGCACCAGGGTTCCACCGTAAACGATATCGTTGGTCAGTTCCTTGAGATCCATTCCCGCAGCGCCATATCGGGTTGCTGATCCGTTGCGGTTGTTAATCCAGCCGGACCAGGCGGGATTATCATGGTTGCCTGCCTCGTCATTGGCTTTGAAATTCACGCCGTTGATCATCCGGCTGTCACCGGGACTGGAGCCGTACGATACGCCGACATGCTCGACACCGTCAGCCAGCACGTTGCTGCCGTCCGAGGCCAGCAACTCCGAAGACCATGTGACAATCGTGGCCTGTACCGAGCCGGCGATACACAAAATCGATAGTACCCACACTGCGTTTTTCATCATTTACCTCCACCAGAAATATTAAATTTTCATTTTACTCTTCCCTGAATCCAAAACGATCCTGTTTTATGTGCATAAACACTCTATGAAGTCCATCCTTCCTCCGTTCATCTCAAAAGGATACAAGACAGTGCCAGATAAAGGTATGCGCCAGAGACTCATTCTCCCGCCAGACCCTGCGAAGTATTTCTTCATTTTCCACCTCCCCGACGATCTCCTTTCGCTTTTGTTCCCATGGAATACAAACCGTAATCGGATCGCGATCTTTCAGTTTCATACCCTTTCTTCGAAGAGCAACGACACCTTCTTCGCGATGCTTTCCGGGCACGGATGTCTCGGTCCGCAGGGTTGTCTGACTTTCGATGATTTCCATGTTCAGTATTCTCCGTATTCGCGTGTAAATTCGGTCATCGCTGTTATGTTTTCTATCCGCGCATCACTTTGTATAATGGCACTGGCGTCCATGATATAGCCGCCATCACGAGCCACAACGTCAATGATTTTTTTGCAGCACTGGCGGACTTCTTCCGGGGTGCCGTAACCGAGAAGATAATTTGAAACCCCGCCGCTGATACAAAACTTATGCCCAATCCGCCGATGCACTTCAAAGATATCGTCCCGGTCTGCATGGTAAATGATGCTTTGATCCGGCAATTCAGCAAACGCATCCAGATGCTCACCCCATTTGCCCTCGGCATAAAAAAGGACCTGATGGCCTTTTGCCCAGATCTCCTTGATGATGGGTTTAAGCGTGGGCCAGTAAATCGTTTCAAAGTGTTTGTGTGAGATAAAGGGGACACACCCTCGATGCAGCCAGATGGCGATGGGGACATTCTTATCAGGATCGGCCCCCGACAGAGCGGTGTGAAGCAAATGCGGCATCAGAGCCTCACAGGCAGCCAGAACCTTGTCCGGACGTTCAAACAAGTCCATACATAATCCGATGTAGCCTCGCAACTTGTCGGCAATAATATCGAATGGCGCCTTTAAAATGCCGGATATCGCCGGAACCACTCCACATTCTTCTTTCAGGCGTTTATTGTGCGCACCAAAGGCATTAAAATAGCTCAGCATGCCCATGCCGCCCTTTAGAAGGGCCAGGTTATTGTGATACAGGCTTGACGGCTCGTCACCCTGTCCGATTTCAGTGGAAACCCGCGGAAGCCAGACATTAAAAAGAAATCCTGTCGGATCCCTGGTCAATAATTCATACTCGTCAGGTTTCATAAACGCATCCTCTTCGGAAGGTT
>DLFY01000097.1:7443-7648 GCA_002482415.1 Phycisphaerales bacterium UBA7708 | reverse complement strand
CCCCGCCGATTATGACGGGACGATCAGAGTCGAGATCCCTTATATCAGTATCGGCTTTAAAACAGGGGATAATGGTCTGCCCAGTACGGCGGCTCCCGGTTATTGGAACGGCCGGATTGATGACGTTCGGATCTATAACTATGGGCTGAGTCCGGAAAGCATCGCACAGTCCTATTATGATGTCTCCGGCATTGCTCCCTGTTTA
>DLFY01000097.1:350-7393 GCA_002482415.1 Phycisphaerales bacterium UBA7708 | reverse complement strand
GAGTGCGGGCGGTATCCTGCTGCAGGGTGCCCGTAGACAGGTGCAGCCGAATATCAGCAGGACCATGTACACGTGTTCCAGATGATATTGTCCAGTTAAGCTGCGGCGATAATTTCAAAGTGATCGGTTGGCAGTGTTTGCAGCCTGGCCCAATGGCCTTTAATGTGGGCAAAGAACTCCATTCAGGCTCACGTCGCAGAGAATGAGAGTCTAATGCCGCGACCTTTATGGTCAGCACGAATAAGAGTGTGGAACACGCAATCCGTTGTGATTGCCGCAGCGTAAGTTGTTGAGTTTTGCCGCCGCAGAAAGGCCTGCATTCTGCTTGACTGCGGCGGCCAGACTCCGACGAGCGAGAGTCAGCTCATTCTCGACGACCACCGGCCAGCCCGACCCAGAACTACAGGTGTGTAATCAAAAGTTAATGTTAGCAATAAGAAGGATGGAGTGACACCTTTTAATCAGGACTTGACATAAATCTCCATTCTGCATACCATTATACGCATATCCATGTATTCTATATCTGAGAATGCTATTATTCAATCATCTCGTACAGCCTGAAAAATCCGACAATGTGGAGCGCAATTATTTACAACAGGCATATTAGGCAATAAATGCGAGAAAAATTCTCCTATTTCTGTGCAAAATGACACCAGTCTGTCATTAAGTTATAGACGATAGAACGAATAAGAGCGATATTGTCTGATGTAAAAACCTGTTATTCTTGCATTGTAGGTCTGAATCATAGGTTATCGGGGAAATATACAGCAGCAAAATGATAGCTATTGGGTATAGAATTGATATTCTGCCTGAATCTGAGGAATCATGATGAAAAGACTGATGTTCTGTCTGGTTTGGATTTTGTTTTTCGGTATAACTGCCAGTGCCGACATTCTCGGTATCGAAGAGTTTAATTACAGTGACGGGGCCATTGCCGGCCAGTCGGGGGGGCAGTATTGGGATTGGAACAATACAACCGGCGTTCATACCGATACGGTCTCCAACTGGAACGCGGTCTTTGGTTCCCCCGTCGTCCAGAATAATGCCTTGTTCATTGATTCAAGCGGGGCACGCCGCGAATACAACGGCCCGACGGAAGGGGCGGGGGACGGTACCGATGAGCGGTTGGGGGCATTTCGCGGGTCGGGTACGGTTTACTACGGGGTCACGTTGACCGAATTGACGGAAAATTCATGGTGCGGTTTCAGCAGTTATGATTTCGGTACCGAACGCATCTTTTTCGGTCGGCCCGGTGGGTCGCAATTTTTCGGAATCGAAATCTCCGGGTCGGGCAGGGCCTTAAGCACCATTCCTGTCGTTGTGGGGCAGACCTATCGACTGGTATCGGCTCTGGATTTCGATGGCGACCAGCTTCGTTTGTGGGTCAATCCGGACAGCAGTGATTATGACCATGGCACCGCCGATAACTCCGCCGATGTGACTCTGGCTTATACCGGCAGCAACTGGAGCACGTCGGTGCGTCTGGCTGGCGGGGCACAGAGTTTGTGGGATGATCTGGTTGTATCCGATTCCTTTACTGACATAGCAGGTCCCGCGATCACCCATGCGTTTCCTGCCAACGGATCCGTCGAGGTGGCCGTCGATACGCAATTAACATGGCAATTGAGCGGATCGTTGTCGGAAGTGACCTATAATATTTATTTCGGCGAACAGCAATCCGCTGTGGCTGCCGGCGATAGTTCCGTGTTTGCCGCAAGCCAGTCTGGTCAAACGTTGTCCCCCGGCCTGCTGAAAACCTGGACGGTTTATTACTGGCGTGTGGATGTGCTTGTGGATGGTCAGATCTATCCCGGTCGCGTATTGCAGTTTACAACGGCACTGCCTTCATTTGACTGCCTGGCGCTGGATTCCGATTTCAACGCCGACTGTACTACAGACATTCCAGATTTGCTGGCTTTTGCAGAGCAGTGGCTGGGGGCGTGTGCGGGATCATTGTGTGCGGATATTGATCAGGCCGGCGGTATTGACTTTTCCGATTTCGCACGGCTTGCCGAGGAGTGGCAAAAAGATGGTCCGGTGGTTGTTGTCAACGAGTTCCTGGCAAGCAATAGCAGGGGCCTGATTGACGAAGACGGTGCTGCATCGGACTGGATCGAGATCAAAAATCTTTCGGATGCGGCGGTGAATCTCAACGGTTGGTCGCTGACCGATGATCCGGCCAAGCCCGGCAAATGGAAATTCCCCAATGTCACTATTGATGCCCATGGTTTTCGGCTGGTATTTGCCTCGGACAAAGACCGTGTTGATCCGGCCGGATCGCTGCATGCCAACTTCCAGCTCAGCAAAGGCGGCGAATACCTGGCTCTGATCAGGCCCGACGGCAGCATTTCCCATGCATTTACGCCGGATTTTCCGCCGCAGCATCAGGATATTTCTTATGGATTGACGGTGTTCGATGATTCCCGTCGATACGAATACGGCTATTTCAGCAGCCCGACGCCCCAGCAAGGCAACGGCCGGGGCTTTGTCGGTGTCGTTGAGGATGAGGTGAAATTTTCAATCGGCGGAGGCGTATTCACCGAATCGCAGGTGTTGACGCTTTCGGTCAATAATCCCAATGCCGCGATTTATTATACCACCAACAATTCCGAGCCAACCGAGCAGTCTAATCGCTATACCAGTCCCATTTCCATTACGACTACAACCGTCGTACGGGCCAGAGCCGTCGAGCCGGGCAAAGTGAACGGCCCTGTTACCAGTCAGCATTATGTCTTTCTGGCACCCTCCGTACAGGGATTTCATTCGAATCTGCCGCTGCTGGTCATCGATAACTTCGGCGGGGGGGCTTTAGGCGATGATAATCCCTCGACGGCGCATGTATTCAAACCTTCCGTGGTTGGCTTGTTTACGGTTCAGTCTGATGGCCGCAGCCGACTGATCAATGTCCCTAAACTCCTGAGCCGGGCCGGTGCCAAGGTGCGGGGAATCAGTTCGTCGTCCTTTCCGAAAAAAGGCTATGCGGTTGAATTCTGGGATGAAAGGGATGAGGATAAGTCTCTGGCCGTTCTGGATATGCCTGCCGATTCCGACTGGGTTTTGTATGCCCCGTATTATTTTGACCGGGCGATGATTCGCAATTCACTGATTTACGAATTGAGCAATCAGGTCGGCCGGTATGCCCCTCGGACACGATTTGTCGAAGTCTTCCTCAATACCAATGGCGGAGCACTGGAGGCGGGCGATTATATCGGTGTTTATGCACTGACCGAAAAAATCAAACGCGGCAAAGACCGTGTGGCAGTCGAAAAACTCGATGCCTCGGATAATACTCTGCCGGATGTGGCCGGCGGCTATATCTTCAAAAACGACTGGCTCGAATCCGGAGAGATGGGCTGGTACACCACGCGGGGCAGACCCTCCTCGCAGGGCGGGATGGGCAGCGCCTTGTCCCTGGTCTATCCGGAACAGGAAAATATTACCGATGCTCAGTTGACTTATCTCAAAGATGCTTTCCAGGCCTTTGAAGACGCCCTTTATGCCCCGTCTGGCCAGCACTACAGTGATTTTATCGATGTGGACAGTTGGGTGGACCATAATCTGCTGAACATGTTTGCCAAGGATGTGGATGCACTGCGCCTGAGCGCCTACTTCCATAAATCCCGTGAGGGGAAAATTCAGGCCGGCCCGATATGGGACTTTGACCGGGCGATGGATTCCTATGATGGCCGCGATGATAGTTATAATACATGGAAAGGAACCGGCGACGGCACAGACTACTTCAATTATGAGTGGTGGGACAAGCTGTTTGACGATCCGGCATTCCGTCAGCGTTACGCCCAGCGATGGTATGCCATGCGGGCAGGGGCGCTGAGTACCAGCAATATCAATGCGGTTATTGATGCGATGGCCGCACAGCTTAACGAGGCCCAGGTCCGCAACTTTGCACGTTGGCCGGAAGCGGCCCCTGCTTCCAGTTGGGCTAATGAAATCCAGCATCTTAAAGACTGGCTTGCCCAGCGGGCTGCATGGATTGATACGCGGATGGCGATTGAATTTGCCCCGCCCTCGCCGGCTGCTGAGTAATAACCTGACTTGCAACCAGTATAAATACCGTGATACTGGATACATATATATTGTTATTGAGATAAAATGCCCATAGGCGACCTGTGAAGTCTTGTAAAAAGGGGGATTTTTCTGAAATTCCGGGGCGAAAAAGCCGAAAAATTTACTTGCATCCGGATTTAAAAAACATAAAATTGTATGTTCTCAGTCAGATTGAAGATAAGTTAAGTATTGTTTACGCGATAGCAAAGGGAAGGTCGAACGATATTATGATTAAAGTGAAGTCCCGTACTGGTGAATCCGTTCAGCAGATGATCAAGCGGTTCAAGAAGATGTGCGAAAAAGAAGGTCTGATTCGTGACATCAAGCGGAATGGGTATTATGAGAAACCCTCCGAAAAAGGCCGTCGGAAACGGAAGAAATCAGAGCGGATGGCACGAATCTTCAGTTCGAATCCCGCGTAAGTTTTTTAAATTCAAAGACTACGGCCGGACAGAAGGCGTGGAAGCCCACCCTCCTGTCCGGATTTTTTATGCGCACAGCGAAAGAGACATGGGCCGATGCAGGATGCCAAACCGAAATGTCTGTTTGTGAATCCGCCGATTTACGACTTCGCGGCGTATGATTTCTGGCTGCGTCCACTGGGGCTGATGACGGTGGCGGGAATGCTGCGAGGGCGGGCGGAGTTGTCATTATACGACTTTCTGGACCGACGGCATCCGCTGGCGCGAGGCAAAGGGCTGCAGGATGATGCCTGGGGCCGGGGTAAGTTCCTCGATCAGCGTGTGGCCAAGCCGGAGGTGTTCAGGAAGATCCGGCGGTATTACCGGCGATTTGGGCTGCCGCAGGAGGATTTTGAGCAGTATTTGCGGATCCAGGGGNNCGTTTGACTTTATCTTTGTACAGACGGTGATGACCTACTGGTATTTGGGTGTTCAGGAAGTGATCCAGACGGTCCGGCGGCACTGTCCGGGCGGGAGGATTGTACTTGGCGGTTTTTATGCAACGGCCTGCCGGGAGCACGCACTGGGGCTGGGAGCCGACTGGGTAGCATCGGGCCAGGATTTAGGGCCGATGTGGGACTGGCTGGGCCTGGGCCGGCCGGAAAGCAATACACCGGCGGCGTGGGAACTGTATCCAGAGCCGGTAACCGCGGCGATTACGCTGACGCGGGGATGCCCGTATCGGTGTTCGTATTGCTATGTGCCGGTGGCAGGGGGCGGATTTGTGCCGCGAGGGCTTAATGAGACGATTGCGGATTTTGAGTCGGCCCGACGGGCGGGAGTGCGGCATCTGGCGTTTTATGATGATGCGCTGCTCTATCGGCCAAAGGATGTGTTATATCCGTTTTTGGATTATGTCAAGCAGGCCGACGGAGGTGTGGCACTGCATTCGCCCAACGCGATGCATGCCCGGCTGATGACTCCGGAAACGGCCCGACGGCTGGTCGCGGCGGGAATGAAGTCGTTTTACCTGGGCTACGAGAGCGTCAGTGTCGAGTTTCAGCGCCAGACCGGGGCGAAGGTGGCGGGTGAAGATTTGGCGGGTGCCGTCGAGGCACTGCGGTCGGCGGGTGTGCCGGCAG
This sequence comes from Phycisphaerales bacterium UBA7708, assembly GCA_002482415.1. Classification (GTDB taxonomy): domain Bacteria; phylum Planctomycetota; class Phycisphaerae; order Sedimentisphaerales; family Anaerohalosphaeraceae; genus Anaeroglomus. Next base: position 1,785 of record DLFY01000097.1, on the reverse strand, counting down.
GTGCCATCACGGCCTACGAAATCCTGGGCCATCCACTGGCGGATATGCAGGGAATTGAGGAATCGATGCGGTTTGCCAGTTCGCTGGGAATCCGGGTGATGCTCAGTGATTTTTCGCCGATTCCCGGAACCCCCGACGGTCAATTATGCCAGGGGGTTGTGGATTTGGACGAACCGTTGTATCATAACAAGTCGGCTTTTCCGATGCTGCTATTGGGGCCGGAGAAAGTCGATTATTATAAGAATCTGTGTGCGGCCTTGAACCGTCGCAACAAACAATCAGGTCAGGACTGAAAGGACTAACATGAGTAATCCGAAAGTAAAGATACAGACGACGCTGGGGGATATCGCCCTGGAACTGGATGCCGTCGCGGCCCCGGTCAGCGTGAAGAATTTTCTGGAATACGTCAACGACGGCTATTACGACGGGACGATTTTTCACCGCGTGATTAAAGGCTTTATGATTCAGGGCGGCGGCCTGACGGCCAAGATGCACTCCAAGCCGGGCAATGACCCGATTGTCAACGAAGCCTCCAATGGGCTTAAGAACAAACGGGGCACAATTGCCATGGCACGGACCGCGGACCCGGACAGTGCCACCAGCCAGTTTTTTATCAATCATGCGGACAATACCTTTCTGGATTACACCGGGCCGACACCGGACCGGATTGGCTATGCGGTCTTTGGCAAGGTGACCGAGGGGATGGATGTGGTCGATAAGATCGCCGCGGTCAAGACCGGCTCCAAGGGCATGCACGGCGACGTGCCGGTGGAACCAGTGGTCATCGAAAAGGCCGAAGTGCTGCAGTAGGCTGCATCGCGGTTGCAAGAAAAAAGGGCGGTCCCGCGAGGGATCGCCCTTTATTTTTTAGACTTCCTCGCTGCGCTACGAGGTGAGCAGCTTGGGCAGGATGGTGATGATGGGCGGGAAGAGGGTCAGGATGAGCAGGCTGACCAACAGCGCCCAGAGGTATGGCAGGGACGCCTTCATGACCTTCTCCAGGGGGACCTTGGTGATGGCGCTGGCCACGAAGAGGTCCAGGCCCACGGGCGGCGTGATGCAGCCGATGGCCAGGTTGCAGACCATCAGCACGCCGAAGAAGAGCGGGTCGATGCCCAGGCTCTTGGCCACGGGCAGGAAGATGGGCGTCAGGATGACCACGGCCGCCGAGGCGTTGACCATGGTGCCGATGATCAGGAGCAGGATGTTCATGGCCATGAGGAAGAGCATCGGCGAGTTGGTCAGGCTGGCCACGAAGGCGCCGACGTGATGCGGGATCTGCAGGTTGGTCAGGAGCCACCCGAAGACGTTGGCAGCGCCCACCAGGAACATGATGATGGTCGTGCCGATGACGGCCTGGAAGATGATCTTGGGGAAGTCCCTGAGTTTGAGCTCCTTGTAGATGAACATGCCCACGAAGATGCCGTACACGGCG
>DLFY01000097.1:0-328 GCA_002482415.1 Phycisphaerales bacterium UBA7708 | reverse complement strand
ATGACCGGGGTCATGAGGGCGAAGAAGGAGTCCTTGAAGGAGGTCCACAGGGCCGGGACCGAGAACGTGCCTTCGGCCTTGAGGCCGTTCTTCTTGGCCAGCCACCAGCTGACGAGCATCATGGACACGCCCATGAGGATGCCCGGCAGGAAGCCGCCGACGAAGAGGTCGCCGATGGAGGTGTCGGCTATGACGCCGTACACGACCAGGGTGATGGACGGCGGGATGACGATGCCCACGGTGCCGCCGGCGGCCACGATGCCTGTGGCCCACTCGCGGGAGTAGCCCTTTTTCTCCATTTCATTGACCATGGTCGAGCCCAGGGCGG
>DLFY01000303.1:7832-22933 GCA_002482415.1 Phycisphaerales bacterium UBA7708 | reverse complement strand
TCCGGCCCAACTGCTCCCGGAGCCACCCTTCCGGCCGGATCGCCCCCACCGGCAGCGGCACGTAGGGATTGGCCCTCAATGGCGGCCGGTTATTCATATAATTGGACGCCGAAGCTATCGCCGTTTCCGCCCCGGCAACCCCAGCAGCAGTACATATCCCCATTACCCCCACAATTGCAACTATCCATCGCATCGTGTTCTGTTTCATATCTCCACTTTCTAAAGAATTTATTAAGAATACGTTACATAATCATAACACCAGCGATGGAGAATATTAACCTCCTTATTGATAGATTTAACTTTTTTCTACGAAAATACTCACTGATTCCTCGGATTATCGACCACATTAAATCATAAAATTGGGTAATAATACCGATTGAAAACATGGGACAACATGAGTATGAAATACATTTATGTTTGTAAGAGCCAGAATTTCATTTATACGGGAGGAATAAAAATGGTGCTTTACAAAGTAATGAATGATTCAATGCGGCCAATTCATCTTAAGATAATGGAAGGTTTATTCAATACGATTCAAAATACGAAAAAAAGGTTAAACAATCCAACCGAACCTGACTACATTTCTCAGTTGGCAAAAGATTTCCCTGATCTGGTCAACAATAAACTTCAGGAGTATTTTCATAATCATCATATCCAACTTAAAGCTGCATCGGTCTTTGTTCACAAACAGCCAACAGTGAGGTCAACTCATTTCTCTGAAGAAAAATCTGTGGAAATTGGTGACATTTTATTCATTGCTGTTCATAAAAACAAAAAACAAATAGATCGCTGGGCACTTCTTCTGCAAGCTAAAATTGTCAATGATTACCTAAACTATTACCCTGAAAATATAAACCAGCATTTTCTATATCAATACTGGCCTGAGTTTGAATACATTCGATCAGGTAATTTAAATGGACAAATACGTAAAGTTCAGGGCCCCGGTTTATATTCTGGGGCTAAATACTTATTATTCAATCCCGACACCGCCTGTCGTGTTGAGCTATGCCATCTATTCAATCGCCCCAACAGAATGCATTGCCTTGCTTCGCCTCATGAAAAGTTGTGTTTGATAGGAACTGCACATCCAACAAATCCTTTGACTTCATTTATCTGTTTAGGTCATGAGTTTTTTAATTTTTTATTTGGAAATACAGGTCGCGAATTTATATACCAACCGAAAATAAAGAATAATTGGGATCAAGTGATTACGGATTTGCTTGATGAAACCGCCCAAAGAGTTTCAAAATTAGCTCAAGGTCAAGACCAGCATAGGGGTTACGGCATCTGTTTTCTGAGGGGAGTACCGGAATTTATAACCACAGACCAAAACAAAGCATATGGCTTACTTCAGCAATTTGGAAATAATGACAATTTCTACAATGAACAGGAATCCGAGAAAGATATGCCAGAAAGAGGAATATGCACAATTGAAATTGTAATTGATTCCACCGATATCGAAGAATAAATATACATACTTCTTTTGGCATATTGATACCATCCTGTCATTCCAACCTGCAGGGTTCAATCCGAATAGCACCGGGCAATGGCAGCGAAAGCCGGAGAAAACCGCCCGCCACCACCCGCCCCAATCCCAAATGGGACCAAATGAATTCATCCTGGTGTTCGAAGAACTGTACCAAAACCATAAAAAACAGGAAATTATATTGACTTTCCATGAGAATATAGATAAACTTGGAAAATAGATAATAGCCCTTTTTGAAATCCACCTTGGTTTTACAGCAAGAGTTCAGTTTGGTTTTTAAGCGTCCCTGTGAGCAGAATGTCTGAGGGTATGTTTGTTTCCGGACGGACGGCAAAAGCCATCATAAGGGGTGTTGTCTGTTTTGACCATGTGGCCCATCTTTTTTTAAGGAAGGTTCACGGTACACCGCAGATGTACCGGAATTAGGAGTCTGGCGGGTATGATGCAAGACAGACCTAATCGACAAGGCTTCGGGGGAATCATATCCATTATCTGCGCATATTTCCATATTCATCTTTTTGCGACTTTTCGGGTCTATTCTCTCGGGATGTCATTTGTGATTTATCTAAAGCAAGTCTGCAAGCAATCCATTTGTGCCCCTTTGAATTGCATCCTGCGCGATTGGCATCGTCTGGCCGGCCGGCTGAATCCGTCGGCGGCATTCCCATTGATCAGCAATCGAATCATTCATTCATAATCCAGGAGGATCGTGCTTATGATAACCAGAGTACAGCACGCAGGTTTCGGATAAACCTGCGATGGAGGCAAGGTGGACATGACCCGTTTCTGCAAGCAAATAGCTTAGATATTGAATGGAGGATTGAACATGAAGAAATGGTTGTATGTAATGATGTTATGTCTGGGATTAGTCTGGACTGTTCATGCCGATACCGGCCAAATTCTGTATGAATGGTGGCACAACGAGGTAACCCAGCCGCCCGGGAATCTGAATGACCTGCAGGCAATCTATAATTGGAACGCAGGTCAAACTCGAAACATACAGTTTCTGACGAGCTTCCAGACACCTGATGAGCCGCGGGATTACTGGGTGGGGCAGATGACCGGGTGGTTAATTGCTCCAATGACAGGCGAGTACACCTTCCGGATTGCTGCGGATGACCACTGCCGTGTCTGGCTCAGTCCCGATGGCAATCCTGCCAATAAGACCCTGATATGTTTCCACGATGACTGGACCAACTACAACGAATGGACTAAATTTGCGACCCAGAAATCCGCACCGATATTTCTGACCCAAGGAAAACTCTACTGGCTTGAAGGTCTCTGGCGTGATGGAACCGGAGGCGGTTTCCTGCGAGTGGCCTGGGAAGGACCTGAGCCGATAGGCAAGGCCGCCACGCTGGCCAATCTGGAAAACATGATTATTCCAAACTCGTGCATGCTGTATTTGAATAGTATGACTGAATCCGCAATCGGCGTGGAAAATCCCGCCCCGGCCCGCGACGAGTCGAATGTCGGAGTGGGTGTCCAGACGTTAAGCTGGGATCCCGTCGGAACAGGGATTACGCAATACAAAGTGTATTTCAGTAATGACCCCAATTTGCAGGAAGAGGATTTACTGGGAACCGTAACCGAACCCCAGATTAATTCACCGGTTCTGGCTGCGGATCAGATTTATTACTGGCGTGTGGATGCGTCAGCCGGCGACCCCAATACCGCGGTTGGCGATACCTGGTGGTTTTATACTGAAATCTGGGCTCCGGCAATTACCAAGCAGCCCCAGGATTTGAATCTCGGATTCGACTGTGAAGGGACTTTCACGATCACCGCAGAACCGACCAAGCCGGGTTTTGGCGGGACGATTACCTATGCATGGTATAAGGTAGTGGGTCAGCGGGATTCCAAACTCCTTAACGGACAGACCAACGACACTTTAGTTGGAACAGCCACCAGCTATACCACCGGTGTCGAAGGGGATTACTACTGTGTTGTCAGCAACGACTCGGGTTCGGTTGAATCCAACCTGGTCAAGCTGCGTGTCGGCGCCTATCTGATGCAGAATCAGGATATTGGCTTACCCTCGGCCGCCGGCAGCGCCTCGATTGCCGACAATGGGGTGATTACCGTGACCGGAAATGGAGCCGATATATGGGGGCCTGCCGACCAGTTCCATTTTGCCTATCGTGAATTCTATGGGGATATTGATCTGCGTGTCAAAGTCCTCAGCATGTCCGGCGGTTCGAATGAATGGCGGAAGTTCGGGGTCATGATTCGGGATCAACTGACTCCGGCCAGTATTCATGCCACCATGGCCGCCACCGCAACACAGGGGCCTGCCTGGCAGGGACGTTTCACCACCGATGCCGATGACAATGGCAACCAGAATCTCGGGGATCCCGACTGGAATAACAATACCCCGTATTGGGTCAGGCTGACCCGTGATGCGGCAACCAATGAATTTCAGGGGTATTGGTCTTATGATGGGATTAACTGGACCCTGATGGCCGGCAATAATGAAATTGACAGCCCGCAGGTCTTTGCGATGTCCGATCCGGTTTATATTGGTCTTGCCGTGACGGCTCACGATGCCGGGGTACTGACGACAGCCACTTTCTCGGATGCCACGGTCAATGGCAAGCCGCTGTTTGAGGCCCCCTGGACTCCGGATGAAGTTGTCTTCAGTCCCATCGACAGCAATGGCTGGCTGCATTATAATGCAAGCCAGATTACCCTGACCTGGGACAAGGCTCAGTATGCCCCCTGTGACACCACGTATGATGTTTACATGTCACAGGACCGCAGCCAGGTGGAAAATCCCCAAAGCGGATTGCAGCCGGTTGCCTCCAATATTACCGGCCTGACGGCCACAATCACCAATGCAGGCATCCTGAATCTGGCACATGACCAGACGTGGTACTATCGAATCGCAGCCACTTCCGCGGCCGGCAACGGAACCCAGGATGGATTTGTTTTTGCGATTAATACGGTCAAAGCTGTGCCGGAAATCAGCACGCAGCCCCAGCGGCTTACCGTGGTCGATATCCCGGCCTCTGTGACGCTCAACTGTGTTGCAACAACCCTCAATGACGATACCGTGGCCCTCCAGTCCTATATCTGGAAACGGGTCATCGGAGCAAAAGACACCGACCTGAACGGGGATGACCAGGTGGTCTATACCGGCAGCAGTCCGGTCGAAATTAACCGCAATGGCAAACGGTGGTATGACTGTTCAGTGACGCTGTCAATCAGTGAAATCGCCCATGAAGGCAAGTATTACTGTGTCCCCGTGAATTCGTCGGGAATTGCCATCTCGGATAATGCTTCTATCATGACCAAACGTCAGGTCCTGTATTATTCGTTCGATGAAATAACCGGCAATACAGTGCCGGATATGTCGGACAGCGGTTTTGACGGGACCCTCGTTTCCTCCGGCGGTGCGAATGCCCAGGTCTCCTATGGCGGTCTCCAGCAGGGTATTGCCGGCAAAGCCATCTATCTGACGGGACTTGGCGATCCCAATGCCGCGTGTGTCAACAGCGGCGCCACGGCGTATGACCTGGGTATCGAAGGGGCCATTCCCAAAACCTTCAGTCTATGGGTCAAGAATCAGGCCGGGGATGACGGCGGAGTCTTCTCGATTGGAACCTATGGCAAAGCCGAACAGGTCGTGGGGCTTCGTACCGTCGCCGGAACCGGCAATGTCTGGATGATCGATGCCTGGGGAAATGGAAACCGTACCTTTACCGTGACCCCCAGTTTTATGACCTGGACACATATCGCGCTGACCTATGACGGGCAGCGGGTCAAGATTTTCGTCAACGGGCAGAAGATCGATGACTATGCTCTGACGTTCAATCTCCAGAATGAACAGCCCTTTGTGGTGGGAGTCTGGGCGCGTACCGGATACGGTCCGGGCATCTCTCCGGTCTTTACAGGCTGGGTCGATGAAGTTCGTGTGTTCAACTATGCCCTGTCTCCGTCTGCTGTGGCGGATTTGTATGTCAGTCTTGCCGGCGGCAGTGTTTGTGCCGAGATACCGACGTATGATTTCACAGAAGATTGCGTCGTGAACCTGGAAGACTTTGCAGTCTTTGCCGCGGCCTGGATGAACAGCTCCCTGGTGACACCATGACGTGCAGCACAGGGATAAGAGATGATGACGATAAACAATATCAGTTGAACGGAGGACTTTACAATGAAGAAGTTATTAGTCGTTCTTTTGATTGCATGGATCGCCGGACTTGTTCCGACATGGGCACAAAGCCCTGTGCGAGTCCAGGTCTGGAATGAAGCGAAAGGCCCGGGCCAGGGCGATGCGTATTATCTGGGATTGCGAAATCCGGTCCAGACTTTTTATCTGGGCGATATCGGCCTGGGGTCCCGTGAAGATACGGACACTTTCACGGTGCGTGAAACGGCTTTTATTTATATTAAAAAGGCCGGAACATACACCTTTTCTACTACTTCCGATGACGGCAGCATGCTGTGGATTGGAGACTGGTGGGTTCCGCTGGGTGAAACCCTCGATCCGGACTTGCTGTTTGTCAAACAGGGTTTTCTCAACAGTCTGCCGCTGACGCGGGTTGTCTTGAATGATAACTGGCAGGGGGATACAACCGTCAGCGGTACCATTAATTTACAGCCGGGCGTCTATGGCCTGATGGTCTGTATGTATGAAGGCACCGGCGGAGAAACCCTGCTGGCGTCCTATTCCGGGCCGGACACAAACGGCTGGACCCTGCGAATGGCCGCTAATATGGCGTTTGACCTTGCGATTCCTTCCAATAATCTGGTCAAATATGAAATCTGGAATCTGTCGACAGCCGACCCGAAAGGTCTTCTGGCACCGCCCTATAATAACAATACGGTGCTTCCCGACATTTCCCTGGTACGTTCTACCGAAGGGGTTGCTGACTTTCTCGGTATGACCAGCACCTTTAACGTATCGTTCCTTCTGGGACGAGATTTCTTTTTGGCGTATGAAATGGGAATTTATCCTGCTTCAGAGGCTCAATCCCTCGGCCTGGGTGTCAGTTCCGATGACGGCAGTTTTCTGTGGGTCGGCAACTGGTGGGAGCAAGGGGCATCATTGACCCCGATTGCTGATAACCAGGGGATTCATGGAATGCAGTATCGCGCCGGCCAGATTGATGTCGATGCCGGATTGGTCGGTATCGTTGCCATGCAGTATGAACACGACGGCGGGGAAGGTCTGGAAGTGTCCTATTGGACACCGGAGATTTCGCGTACGGTCTTGAAAGAAGGGCTTCTGGTGGCTCCGTATGATGCCAGCCAGCCCTATCCGGCCAACGGCCAGGCCAATGTGCCGCTGGAAGCGACATTGACCTGGACGGCTCCGGCGCTGAACCCGTCGGCTCAAATGAAAGCGTATTTTGGACCGTATGCACAGCCTTTGACGGAACAATCGATTACCCAAAACAGTTTTAAGCCAACACTGGAAATGGACAAAGCCTATCAATGGCGTGTCGATGTGCTCGAACCCAATAATCAGCCCGGCGGAGTTCCAACCGTCCGTACCGGGGCGGTCTGGGCGTTCAGTACCGTCACATCCGATATCACCATTATCCAGCAGCCAATCGATCACATTGTGCCTCTGGGGACTGCCGGTCAGCTTACGGTGGTCGCCGAAAGCGCCTTGCCGCTGCAGTATAGCTGGAAAAAAGACGGCCAGTATCTCGGCGTTGGCGGCAGTGTTCTCGCGACGCCCGGCCTTCAGCCCAGCGATAACGGCCTGTATTCCTGTGAGATTACCAACGGCGTCAAAACCGTGGAATCCAGGGCTGCACGGGTTGCCGTGAAACAATTGATGGCCTACTACCCCCTGAATGGTGACCTCGACGATCATGCCAACGAGCTGGATTCGTCCGCCCCCGGCGATAAGGACGGCGTTTATATGGTCAACGATCCCAATACACTGGATGCCGTGACGCCGGACATGACCGTGCAGTATATTACCGGCAAAGCTGGACTGGGACAGGCGGTGCTGTTTAATGGCGTGGACCAATTCGTGTCCCTGGGAACCTGGGACCCCTCGACCGTGACCAATCAGTTGACGGTTGCGATGTGGGCCCGCTGGAATGGCCATGTGGATAACCTCTGGCAGGGTCTGATCGGCAAACGCAATTCCTGGAGCGGTTCCGATATGCGATGGCAGATCGAACTGGATCTGGGAACTGCGGACTTGCTCCGGAATTTGCGCGCCGCAGACCAGCCTGATTCGTGGCAGGGGCCTCGGATTCCAGAACAGGCAACGCTGGTTTCGCGGGGCGGCTATGTTGAGTTCAGCTCCGAAAACCCCAGCACCGACTACAACGAACGTGCCTATCGTGCCTTTGACGGCGACACCGGCAGCAAATGGCTGGCCTTCCAGAATACCGGCTGGCTGACCTATATCTTCCCGGAAGATCGGGCCTATGTGATCACCTCGTATCAAATCACCTCGGCCAATGATGCTCCGGAACGCGATCCGGACAACTGGACACTGGAAGGGTCCAATGACGGCGTGACATGGGCGGTTATTGATACCCAGACCGCCAAGGCCACGTCCTGGACGGCACGAAATCAGACCGTGACTTTCAATCTGCCGGCCAATGCGACCGCGTATAAGATGATCAAGCTGAACGTCTCAAAGATTCGTACACCCTCGGTCAATATCATTCAGATTGCCGAACTGGCACTGTTTGCCAATACGGCCCTGACCGCGGATGAAACCTGGGTCCATATCGCATCGACCTTTGATGGAACCAATGCAACCCTGTTTATCAATGGCCGGGCGGTGATTACCAAGCCGTTCACCCTCGGACCCAAGACGAATGCCCATCTGCTCTTCGGCGCCGACGAGCTTAATCCAACCGGCGGTTCGGCTGTCAGCAGCAAGCCCTGGGGCGGCAATTTCTTCAACGGGGCACTGGATGACATTCGCCTGTATAATTACGGCATGACCGCCAGTGAAGTCCTGGCCCTCTATAAACAGACCGTGCCGGGCGGCGATGTGTGCCTGCCGGGGACACAGCCTGAGTATGATTTTGACCAGGATTGCACCGTGGATGTTGACGATCTGTTAATGTTCATGAAGGATTGGTTGGCCGACAATTCGGCTGGGCTGTAACAGGTTTTAAGATAATCCTGAAACGGCCATAACAACACAAAACAGGGGCCTGTGCTGTCCATCGGCACAGGCCCTTTCATTTTTCTTCGGGGTGCGACATGTATCAGGTGTTGTCTTAAATTTTCAGGGACGCGTTTAGTCTCTGCCGGGTATCCAGCGCCGCACCCGGATCGTTCTGCTCTTTCATCCAGCGATCCAACTCGGCGGACAATCGCTTTTTAATGTCCGCATATTTTTCATCCGTCGCCAGATTATTCAGCTCGTACGGATCCTGCTGACTGTCGTAAAGTTCTTCCGCAGGACGCTTCATATATCGTGTCACAAGCTTATTGGCCCGTTCATGCTGGCTGGCTGCCTCCATCCAGGTATTCCAGTAATGCGTGTGTTTGGTGCCGTTGATTCCCATCACATATTTCTGGATATGCAGATTGTCCGGCAGTAAATTTCGAATATAGCGATAGCGTTCATCCCGGACCGACCGAATCGGATAAGGACTCCCCTCGGGAACATTATTATGCATGCCATAGACATATTTGCGATGGGTATCGCTCTGCTCCAGAAGCACACTCAGAAAACTGCTGCCGTCAAATTGCAGCGGCTGGACCGTCCCGCCGGCGGCCTCGATCAGCGTCGGCAGCACATCGGCATATTGAATCATCGCATCGGTCCGGGTGTTGGGTTTGACCCGGCCCGGCCAGCGAACCACAAAGCCCGTATGCAAACCGCATTCATAATTGGTCCATTTACACCCGGGGAATTGCGCCCCCTGCTCCGAGGTAAAGATGACCAGCGTGTCCTCCGCACGGCCGGTTTTATCGAGGGTATCCAGAATGTCCCCGATTTTCTTATCCAGCACTTCAATTTCAGCCAGATAACTGGCATAATCACGTCGCGTTTCAGGGGTATTGGCCAGATTATCCGGCAGTTTCAGTTTCGCAATATCGAAATGGCTCGCATCCCCCACCGTCCAGAGCACATGCGGCACGACCAGGCCTACAACCAGGCAGAATGGCTGTTCCTTGCCGGACTCCATATACTTCTGAATGCCGGCACAGTCGTAATCGGCCGTCGCCGCGACGCAATCCTCTTCANNTTCCACCTTATCAAAAGGAAAACACTGGCGGGGGGTTACATGCAGTTTGCCGGCCAGCCCCACCCGGTAGCCCATGTCTCCCAGATAATGACACACGCTTCGGGTTTCCGGCAGACTGGCACAATGATTCCAGCAGGTCCCGCTCCGCATGGGATATAATCCCGTATAAAGCTCGGTGCGGCAGGGCTGGCACATGGACATCGCAAGAAAGGCCTTGTTAAACGTTTTGCTTTCAGAAGCAAACCGCTCCAGCCTTGGCATTTTGACATTCGGACCGCCATACAAGGGCAAATCATTCCAGGTGGCGTCATCGGCCAGAACAATCAGGATATTCGGGCGATTGCCCTGGTTTTCCGCACAGCATACAGCTCCCGAAAACAGGGCCGATCCCAGTACCGCAGAAGCCTTCTGCATAAACAAACGTCGATTCATACCTGGTCCTTGCATCGATATTGATGTTACTTGATAAGTTCCATTTTGGCCCGGCTAAAGTAATTTGGGTCGCCGGTTTCCAGCAACAGCATCACCGCGGCTGCATGGGATAACGTTACTCCGTGAATACGCGCGGCATAAAACGGAGTATAGCCGTTGCGGAATACACATACCCGTTAAGCATAATAACACCGATGATGGATAATTTTAACCTTCTTCTTTTCGTAACTTCTTTTTTGAATTGCAATTGAAAAGGAATCAAAAACCAAATATCCACTTCTGTCGTGACGGAAAAAGTGATGCACATTCAGCAGTCCTCCCAAAATGAACCTGCCGACCAAACAAAAAAGGCCTCATAAGTTCATCACTTATAAGGCCTTATGTTTACTGGGTGAGTTGGGATTCGAACCCAAGACCTACGCATTAAAAGTGCGTTGCTCTACCTGCTGAGCTACTCACCCAGGCGTATTCCGCCTGCCGGCAGCAAGATTCCTGCCGAAAAGACCACAAAACATACCATCCGGGTATCGTTTTATCAACAAAAAAAGCACAAAAAAATAGGCTCTTTAGATGAAATAAGAAGAAGACCCGATTTTACCTGGTCTGCGGGATTTGGCGGGCTTTTTCCCAGTTTTCTTCGGCTTCGGGTCTGCGGATATAAAGCGGAACCAGAGTATTCGGGTCGTCAAACTGTCCCTGTTTTGCCCGCGGTCGGGCTACATGCCAGACCGAGACAGCGTTGGCCGGCCAGCAGGATTTGTCCAGAATCACAGTGTTTGGATGCTCGAAGTGCTTGTGATAATACACCAGACCCTCGCCGAGCAGGGCCATTTTGGGTTGGCCTTCACAATAGTCCGATAAAAAAGCTGCTGGTGTTATCAGTAAATCCTCGGTCATGCGATGGAGGCCGGTGTCATTTTTATTAAAGACAGCGATGTAGAAATACCCCTTTTTTGCATCGAGAATAGTTGCAATCCGCTGGATATCGGAGTTTGTGTTATCCATATAATACAGTGCATTGTGTGCCAGTGCATCCAACGTATTTACCGCAATGATCTTTGCGCCCATGGAAAAGGCGGCCATTTTGGCGAAGGTGACTGCGATGCGTATGCCGGTAAAGCTGCCGGGGCCTTTGGGGAGATAAATATGCTGAATATTATTAGCGGATAATCCATGTCTTGATAAAAGACTTTGGATGGCAGGTAAAAGTTCCGAACTATGCTTCTGGAAGCCCGACAATGTGGCGCGGTCGAGGATAGCATCCTCGCAGGCAATTGCCGCCGAGCCTGTCCTGCCGCTGGTTTCAATAGCGATGCTGACGTTGGGCCGGAGGGGGGAATCAGGCGAATCAATATTGATAGCTCGATTTGTCAATTTTTATAGTCCTATAAGCATAAATTTACAGCGAGGCGGAATATACAAATGAACCGCAGAAAAAACAAGCGAATTATCAAGGGTAAACCCGGATTTTTTCACTTGCAATAATCTCATCATGGTTATACACTTACGATTCGACTGTTATATGGGATATAGCGTCTCCATAATTTCGGTCGGCAGGATTTGTCAGGAATAATTGAACTAATAATTCAGATTTTCTGGAGGTTTTTCTGGTGAGTACGCAATCATTTATTTGGGTACGTCGAGCCGGTACACTCGCACTTCTATTTGCCGTATTGGCGTTTGTCTGGACTACAGGCACCATTCGGGCGGCGGATACCCCGGCCTCTGAGCAGGAAGCCAAGCAGCAAAAGGCCGACAGCTCACTGAAAGTCGTGGAAGAATGGATTAAGCGGGGCATGTACACCAAGGCACAAGGCGATCTGGCTGAGGTGGAACAGGCCTACGGCTCCTTTTTGACCGACACCCAGAAGCAGAAAGCCAAATCGCTTGCCGGGCAGATTCAAACCGCTTTGGCCGAACGCGAAAAGATTGTCACCCTCAGAAAGCAAATTGACCAGTTTATTGCGGATGGGAATTATGCCGAGGCCAAGAAACTTCTGCTGCAGATTCAGGCCAGTCCCTATGTCAATGAAATGGAAAAAAGTGTCATTACCGCCGACCTGGACAAGGTCAATGCGTCTTTAAGTCAGCAGGCTCAGCCGGCCGAACCTGCCCAGCAGCCGGTAGCCGAAGCAGTTGAGGTTACGGAAGTCCCTGTTGTTGTGGAAGTGGTCGAAGTCAAAGCCGAACAGCCTGCTGTGGAAGTCGTAGAGGTCAAGGTCGAAGAAGCGACCCCGGTTCAGGCCGAGGCAGCAGCGACACCGGTGACTGTCGAGGTGGTGGAAGTTACGGTTGAACAGCCGGCTGCGGTTCAAACTGAAGTGGTTGCAGTACCCGTTGCGACCGAAGTGACGGAAGTAACTGCGGCTCAGCCGGCCCAGCCCGTAACGCCCGCCCAGCAGAATTCCTACCTGCAGGAAGTGATTCGCAAGCAGGAAGTCCAGCGGAGCTATACGCGGGCTATGGTTTCCGACGCCCTGAACAAGGCGGACCAGGCAAAAGCCAAACAGGACTTCACCGCCGCCAGAACCGCTTTGCGGAATGCATTCTCGACACTGGAAAACAACCGTCTGCTGCTGGGTGATGAATATGCCGACCTCAAGAAAAAGCTGACTGAAAAGGAAGAGGTGGTTGCCGCAGACGAAAAAACATTCAGCGAACAACAGGCCAAAATCAAGCAGGAACAGGCCGACCAGATAACGACAAAAATTCGTCAGGACCTCGACGTCCAGCGTGCCAAGGCCGTCGGTGATTATATGGAACGGGCCCTTGCTTTTGAGGCGGAGGAACGCTACGAGGAAGCCCTGGGTCAGTTGGAGCAGCTTCTGGCGGTTGACCCCCATAACCGGGAGGCCCTGATTAAGCGAAAGACGCTGGAAAATACCATCCGCTGGGTCGAACAGCTTCGCATCAAGCATGAAGCTGAAAAAGAAGAGATGCAGTTGATTCTGGAAACCAGCGGAAAATCCACGCCTTTCTCCAAAGAAATCAATTACCCCCGCAACTGGAAAGAAATTTCCAAACGCCGCGAACAGATGCTTCAGGAACAGATGAGCCCGGCCGATGTCGCCGTCAATAAACTGCTGGATCAGCCGGTGAACCTGTCGGCCCTGACGCCAGAAACCACCTTCGAAGAAGCAATTAATATTCTGCGGGATTCGGTCCAGCCTCAGTTATCGATTGCCGTGATGTGGAAAGATATCACGGAAAACGCTTTTATTGATAAAGATACGCCTATTACATTAAGCGGTGAAGGCCTGGTGTCGGTTCCGCTGCGGGTCGGGCTGGAGCGTGTTCTTCAGGCGGTCAGTGCCGGAGGTATGGCCGAACTGGGTTATGTGGTTCAGTATGGTATCGTGACGATTGCCACGGTGGATTATCTGCCCAAGCCCTTTACCAACGTGGTTTATGATGTTGCGGAATTACTGAGTCCGCCGGCGGATTTTGATGAATACAACGGCGGTGTTCAGGGTGTTGGTCAAAGCAACAACGTGATGGGGCAGAACCAGGGCAGTCAGGGCGGACAGCAGGGCGGCCAGGGCGGTTCCAGCGGCGGACAGAACCGCGGCAACCGTCGCAGCAGCGGCAGCAGCAGCCAGTATCTTGGAAGCTGGCGTTCCCGTGAAATGGGTGATCAGTTAATTGATACTATTCTGCAAACCATCGATCCGGATAGCTGGTATGACAATGGCGGTGATGCTCGTATTGAGCAGTTCATGGGTACCAAGCTGATTGTCTGGCAGTCTCCGGAAAACCATGAAAAGATTCGTAAATTCCTCGATGAAATGAGAAAACAGCTTGGGCAGCAGGTTGCGATTGAGGCGCGTTTCCTGCTGGTCGATGAGCATTTTCTCGAAGATATCGGCCTGGATGTTCAGATTAATCGGTTGAAAGTCGGCGGGCAGTGGGAAAGTGATGCCGGCCCTGGAAATTTAAGATTCGAGCAGAATTCGTATAACGCGGCGGCGTCTCAGCCGACCGCTGTCGGCGGCACACTGGGCGGAGCAACCCCTTCGCTGACATCCGGATTTGCCTATGTGTTGGATGATTTGCAGGTGGATTTCCTGCTGCGTGCCACGCAGATGCACAGTAATTCCCGCCAGTTAACCGCACCCAAAGCGATGGTGCTCAGCGGCGAATCCGCCACCCTGCAGGTCACCACGGTACGCCGGCTTCGCACGGATGCGACGCTGGGTACGGAAACGATTACGCCCGCTGACGGCCAGCCGATTACGAATTCGTATATTGAAAATACCTACGAAGACTTCGATTCCGGTGTGCGTCTGTCGATTACCCCGACGATCACATCCGACATGAAATATGTGATTTTACGTATCACGACTTATACGCTGGATTTGACGGATAATAAGATTGAGCAGACGCTGGGCTTCAATCCCTCCACCGGCGAGGAAGTCAAGGTTGAGATTTCGTATCCGACCGAACAGGTCTCTTCCGTTCAGACTCGTGTCTCGATTCCGGATCGCGGCACAGTCTTCCTGGGCGGTCTGACATTAACCGCGCAGGCTGAACGGGAAGCCGGGGTTCCGATTCTGAGCAAGATTCCGATTATCTCCCGCTTCTTCTCAAACCGCAGCGAAGTCCAGGATAAACGTATCCTGCTGATTCTGGTCAAGCCGACCATCGTGCTCCAGAACGAAGCGGAAGAAGATGCCATCGCCGCAATGGGCAGATAATCCAAAGCCGTATATTGTTAAAGCAATAAAAAAGGGACGCCGTTATAAGCGTCCCTTTTTTTGTGGGCACAGATGGATTTGCACAAGAAACAATCTCAGGCAAATCTCGCCTTGAGCTGTTCATATCCCATCCAGGCAATCAAATTGTCCAGCATGACCATAGCGGTATAATTTTCTGCGACCGGCCAGATCCGGCCGACAATCGTTGGATCCCGTCGTGTGATGGCCGCCAGTTGGGTGTTTTCCAGCGTATATTTGTCGATGGTCCGCTGGGCCTTGTCGATGGTGGGAGTTGGTTTGACGGCCAGT
>DLFY01000303.1:0-7807 GCA_002482415.1 Phycisphaerales bacterium UBA7708 | reverse complement strand
GGTCAGGAAGTGTACCTGGCCCCGGTCTGCCTGCATGGCATCGTTGGACTGGATTCCGGTCATGTCCTTGACGGCAAAGCCCGCTCCGACCTCTACGCCCTTGACGGCGCCGATGCCCAGCATCTGGCCGAGCTGGGCGTCCAGCTTGTCGAATACCGGTTCTCCCAGGCCGACCGGAACGCCTGTGACCACCACTTCGACAACGCCGCCGGAAGAGTCGCCGCTGCGAGTGATTTTATTGCATGCCTGCAGCATCGCCTCGGCGACATCCAGGTCGGGACTGAGGATTACTTGATGGACGCCGTATGCGGCGCGGACTTCCTCGGCGGAAATCAACGGGGCCTTGGCCCGGATATCATCTATCGCCTGTTCAATCTGGGCAAAGACCTTCATCTTTTCCAGAAACCGCATCTCCATCGTCACCAGGCCTTTGACATAAATCTCCTGATAGAACGGATCCAGGTCGCGGCGCATCTGCTTGTAGCGTTCGGTGTAATCAAAAATGGTCTTGTGGTCCATATCCGGGCATCGGATGCCTGCGGCTTCACGGATATACGAAAACACATGGATGCCGAACTGCTTGAGAATCTTCTTGGCGACATAGCCTGCGGCGACAATCGTGGAGGTGTACCGTCCGCTGAAGATACCCGCACCAATGGCATCGTCGCAGGGGCCGTATTTGCAGAAGGATGCCCATGACGCATGGCCGGGCCGCGGCGTGCGGTTGGTGTCCTGGTATTGCTTGATGTGAATGAAATGCCGGTCCAGATTGGGAATCAAAATCGTAATCGGAGTCCCATTGGTCAGGTTTTTATTGCCTGCGTTTTCAATGGTATCGGCCGCATTCAGCCCGGTATAAATCACCGGCAAATCCGGCTCCTTGCGCGGACTGGATAATTCATCCGCCCCGGGTTTCCGCAACAGCAAATCCCCGTACAATTCCTGTTCGGTCAGGCTCATCGCCGGGGGGGCACCCTGAACCACGGCGGTCAGGCCTTCCTGATACGAGCCTCCCGCCACCGAAACCTGAAAAAATCGTCCTGTATGACAACCAATCATTGCTGGCCTCCTGTGAATAAGGTTTCTATATAAAGAATCATCTTATACCAGAAATTGCGTTCCTTGTGAAGACCTGTTTGTCTTAAATCCTGGAAATTTGTTCAAACAGGGCTTTGGCGGCTTCCTCCGGGCCGGCGGTCTCGTAGCCGTCGATTCCCAGCCGGGTTCGCATCTGACCGACAAACAAGCCTTTCGCAAAAGCTGTCTGGAACAGGTCGTTGGCCAGTTTGTCGTGAAGCTCTTTATACTGGGGGGCGCCGAAAATATTGGCGTAATAATTATGAACCAGACCTGACGAGGTGGTTGTGCCCTTGCTCATGCTGGCACCATCCCGGAATATCTGGATGGCCTTTTGCGGGGAATCAAATCGTTCCAGAACGGGATGATCCTGGTCAACTTGCTCGTAATTATTGGCGTATAAGACATAGTCCACCGCGTATCCGTGCAGTACCTCATCGAGGTTGGTGACCGGCAGGACCACGCGGGCATTGATTTTCTGGGGACTCATAATGATGGCCCGGTCGATTTGCTCAAAGGCGTACCCGGCCTGAAGGTCATCCAGACGCACGAACGCACCGATTTCCGTGCCGTAGCCGCGGATAATGCCGTCGGCGGTGATTTCAAAGGAGCCCATATCATCGGCGATGATGCGCAACTCGCGGATAAAGTCTTTACCGATATGCCGGAATGCTTCCAGGGACTCGGATTTGCCCGTTGCGGTATCGCCAATCAGAACGATATTGGCTGATTTGCCGTTTTTCGGGGTGATACGCACCATGGCGCCGTGATAGGGCATCCGACCTTTTTTCATCATCGCGATATTGTGAAGCGTCAGCACCATCTTTTTGAGATAACCGAAGTAGCCGTACTGAGGTTCGCAGGGAACCGCGGCCACCAGAAGATGATGCTGGTTGTCCTCGTGGAAGACCGTCGGCATCGTACCATACTGTTTCATAAACTCCGGGTCGGTGCCGAATAAGTAAACCGCATCAGGGCCTTTGGCGATTTGCTCATCGGTCGCCAGTTCAAACAGGTTCGACAGCGCGCATCCCAGATCAATCATGCGCTGGTGGAAATAGACGAAAATGACCATCGGCCCGACCTGGGCGGGGTAGCAAATCCACTTGGCCGCATCCAGACTTAATCCGTCAATCGGATTTTTCTCCACTTTCTTGAATTCGCCGGTCCGTTTATTCATCGGGGGATCGATAATCATCGGGGGTGCGATCCAGACCTGGCGGATGAAAGGAATCTGTTTCAACAGCGATGCATATTTGTCGGGCAGGGTGGTCGAACGCGGCACCGCAATCAGGCCAATGTCGCAGCCGGCTGAAACCTGGCGATAGATGCGGGGGTGATCACCGGTGATATTTTCACAGATGTCACGATAGGTGCCGCGAACAATATGCGTCAGGGTTTCAACCGTGACATTAAACGACCGATAGGGACGGCGTTCAAAACTGCTCTTGCCGGGCTCGGAATGCAGCACCATAAATCGGTCAAATGACCGCCAGAAGTCGTACAGTCCTTCGACAAAATCATGAAGTCGAAGGCGATTGGTTCTATCCAGTAAGGATTTCAGTTCGGTTTGATTTTCCGCCAGGTCCGCCAGCGAAATATCAGCAAGCTGAATCAGCAGGGCGATAATCCTGGTTGAGCAATCGCTGCCGAACAAGTCCGAGAAGAGGGTCCATGCCGGGGAATCCTGCTTTTGGAGTGTTTTGCAGTATAAATGGACTACTTTGGCGAAGACCTCGCTGTGGAGTAGTTCGCCGGCGGTGGTACAAATGGAACCGGGGGTATGAAGGATTATTTGTCGGCCTTCTATTTCAAATCGTTTTTGAGTCATGACTGGATTCCTTAACCTTTCTTCTATTCAGTACGCGCAGTGATTGTGTACGGATAAANNTGGTAATCTTAGCGCCGATGCTGTTCATCAGCGGTACAAAATCGGGGAATGTAACGCCGGCGGCTTCGGCTGTATCGACGGTCAATGTGCCCTTTTCAAGACACATCCCGGCGATGGCACAGGCCATAACGATGCGATGGTCATCATAGCCGTGGAGGGGGGCGGGATGCAGCTTTTTGCCGCCGCGAATCACCATGCCATCGGGCAATTCTTCGACGTCTGCACCCAGTTTTGTTAATTCTCCGGCCATACAGGCGATACGGTCCGTCTCCTTTTTACGGGCCTGGGGAACATTGAGCAATCGCGTTGTTCCGGACGCAAACGCCGCTGTGACCGCCATGGCCGGCAGCGCATCCGGCGTCCGGTTCATATCGATATCAATCCCTTTCAGAGATGATTTTCGGATAAGGACGCCCTCGGGGCTGACGGTGATATCCGCCCCCATTTGCTGCAAATAATCCACCACCGCCTTGTCGGGTTGACTATCGGAAAAGTCCAGTCCAGTCAGCCTCAGCTCATCGGCCAGCAATGCCCCGGCACACAGAAAGAAGGTTGCGCTGGAAAAATCGGCGGCGACCGGTGAGTCAAAGGAAGTATATTTTTGACGTCCAGAAATAGAGAAATGGGCCATTTCCTGACGTGAATAGCGAATGCCTTGTTTATCGAGCCAATCGAGGGTCATTTTGGCGTAATCGGGTTCGTACAGCAGAGGGACTTCGATGTCGGTATCTCCATCAGCGAGCGGACATGCTAATAATAGGCTGCTGAGATATTGACTGGTCGGGCACTGAATACTGACTTTGCCGCCGGAAAGCCGCCCTTTAACCCGGACCGGCGCACAATCATTATTCTTTACAGGCAAACAGCTTGCTCCAAGCTGGGTCAATGCTCTGCAAAGAGGACCAACCGGTCGGTTTTGTATCTGGTAGTCGCCTGTGAAAATCACTTCTTGAGCTGGAGCAGCAAGGCTTGCGGAGCCGAGGGCAATCGCGAGGGTGGTCCCCGAATTGCCGACATCAATACTCTCGTTCTGGCAGCGAATTTCGCCGGAGATTCCTTTAGCGAGCCACTGAAGCGGATTGGTTGTGTCGATAACTGCTCCCAAAGCACGATAGGTGCTGACACAAGACAGGGTATCGTGAGAATAAAGCGGATTGCGTATTATGCTCTGTCCCTGGGCCAAAGCGGCAATCGCCACGGCCCGAATGGTGTGGGATTTAGAGGCAGGTATCGCTACCTGACCGGAAAGTCTGGATTTTAGAGCATTTATATGCACAATTTATTTCTATCTTAATTCTGTCTTTATACCATATTATTTCGGAATTTGCAGACAGGCGTATCTGGGCCGGATTCTGCGGCAAGACAAATAAAATCGTGAAGGGTATATCAAATTTTGCAAAAAAGTGAAGAAAAATCTAAAATTTTCCAAAAAAATCAGATTTTATTTGAAATCGGATTACCAAATCAGTTACTAATAGTGGGAACTGAATAGTTATTGGTCTTTTGGGGGTACAAGAATGATGTAAATAGAACGATACAAAAACGTCCTATAATATCGGTTTTTTATAGGCAGTTGGGAGTCGTAACTCTATATTCTTCTTGACTTTTCGGATAGTTTCTGCTAATTTCCGCTTAATCTCAATGGGGACTTTTTCCGATTCTAAGAGACAATCGATAATCCCTACAGCGCCTGTTTAGGCAGGGACGTCTTGTGTTTTTTGGAATGTGATCGGAAAGGCGAATATGAGAATCAGGACTTATTTCCGTATGGAGGGTGTCATGAATCGTATGAGTGTGTGGTGCGTATTGCTGGCTGGCCTGATGATGGTATCCAGCGCGACGGCTGTCAATTATGGGTCGTCCAAGTTTACTGATGCTGCAAAAATTCAGAGCGGCTTTGCCTCGGGACAAAGTCAGGTCCGTGTGATCGTCGGCTTGTTTGAGCCGGAAGCGGTTCGCAGCACGACCGACTGGAATTCCAGGACATCGCTTGCGACGCTGCAGTCGGCAATCAAAACAAAGCAGAATGCGGTCTTGTCCACGCTGACGACCAGCGAATTTACCCTGCGGTATAAATACGACAATATCGCTGCGTTTTCCGGGTCTATCACCGAGGCCGGGCTGGACAAGCTGATTGCCGACAACAATGTGCGCTATATTCAGCCTGTCCAACCTGTGTACAAGCAGATGAAGCAGGGCCTTGCCTTGATTAAAGGCATGACCTATCGCTCCCAATACACCGGAAAAGGTGTTGCCGTTGCCATTGTCGATGATGCGATGGATTATCGCCATCCTGCCCTGGGAAACGGCGGATTCCCCAACAGCAAGATTATCGGCGGTTATGATTTTGGAAACATGGATAACGATCCCGCCCCCGTTCTTCCGGGAGCTGCTCAGGCTCACGGAACCAGCGTTTCGGGCGTGGCCGCGGGCAGTTATATCGAAGCCGGGGATTATATCGGCGGAGCTGCTCCGGACGCCAAAATTTATGCGTTGAAGTTTTCCGATGATGCAACCGGCGGCCTGACGAATGATGGCGGCGCGGCATCGTGGGACTGGTGCGTTACGCACAAATATGACGACCCAACCAATCCGATTCTGGTAGTCAGCAATAGCTGGGGAATCAGTTTCCCGGTCAATGACGAAGCACTCGCGGATGCGCTGGTTCCCCTCGAAGCTCAGGCTGCCAGGAACTGTGTTGCGGCTGGCATGATCGTAGTGGTTGCCACCGGCAATGATTACTTTAAAAATGGTATCGGATTGCCGGCGGCCTGTTCCAACACCATCGCTGTCGGTGCCGTATCGGATGCCCCGGGAGTCGATGTCGGTATTGATGCCGCCGGTATGGTGATGCCCTATTCCAACACCGGAATACTCCTGGATGTCTTTGCCCCGGCCGACTGCACCACGACAACCGATATCGTGGGCGTAAATGGTTACGATGCCGGCGAGTGGATGAGCTGCTTTAACGGTACATCCTGTGCGACACCTTATGTGTCCGGCGTGATTGCGGTGCTGCAGCAGGCCAGTTTTGAGAAAACAGGGAGCTATCTGACACAAGGTGAAGTCCTTCAGCTTTTCAAATTAACAGGTATCCCGACGACCGATAAGAATGCTCCGGATATTACCCGCCCGCTGGTTAATGTCGAGGCGGCCATCGAAAAAATCAGTGGTGGTGATATGGCGGCTCCGACGCCCGATCCGGCCCAGTGGGATATCGCCCCTGCCGCGACCGGCACGTCGCATATCGTAATGAGAGCGGCCGAAGCCACGGATAAGTCCGGCGTCGAATATTTCTTCGATTGTATTGAAAACAATGCCTTTGACAGTACGGCCTGGCAGGACAGTCCCCTGTATCAGTGCACCAATGTGCCCCAGGGTGCAACCCTGAGTTTCCGCTGCAAGGCCCGCGATAAATCCATCAACAGGAATGAAACCGAATGGTCCGTATCCAGTTCCACAACGACCTCGGTGGGTGCCGACACGCTTCCTCCGGCGCCCAGTCCGGCACGGTGGAAGGCAAGACCCCGCAAAATCAGTTCGACCTCCATTGCGATGGAAGCGGCGACTCATTACGACCAAAGCGGTGTCGAATATAAATTTGTGTGCACCAGCACAACGGACCCGCGATATACGGCTGATCCGTCGGTGTTAAGCAGCGGCTGGCAGACGGCGGCTGCATTTGTGAAAGCCGGTCTGAGCAGTGCGGCGCCCGGCTATTATTATCACTATGTTGTTCAGGTTCGCGACAAGTCCGCGGCCCCAAATACCACCTTACCGTCGGAAGAGAGCAAGGTCTTGCTGGCGCCTCCGGCCCGTACGCTGGAAGTCCCCTTCCCCTATGCAACCATTGGTGAAGCGGTCTGGGCCGCCAACAACGGCGATACGGTTGTCATTCATCCCGGTACTTACCAATTCGACAACAATCGCAATCTGTCGCCCGTCACAGGAGGCGGCAATGCCAAGAACATTACCATTCGCAGCAAAAACCCCGAAGACCCGGCTGTTGTGGCGGCCACGATCATCGATTGCCAGGGCACCGACAGCGGCGGCGGCAATGCTCCGCAAAGAGCGTTTCTGTTTGTGGCCGGCCATGATAACACCATGGTGATTGACGGCCTGACAATTATCAATGCCTATGCGGTCAACAATCCTTTTAATGCTCCCGGCGGTCCCGGGCAGAATGGTGATAATGCGTTCGGCGGTGCAATTTATTGTGCCGGCGGAGCCAGCCCGACGATCAATCACTGCGTGTTCAGAAATTGCAATGCGATCGGTCAAAACGGAAGCAATGGTGCCAGTCCCGGCGGGGCCGGGGCGGATGGCGGAGACGGCGGTCACGGCGGTGAAGGCCGCGGCGGCGCCATTTACTGCGAACTCAACAGTTCACCGGTCATCCTGAATACCTTATTCGAAAATTGCCGGGCCTGGGGCGGCAACGGCGGGGCCGGCGGCAACGGCTCCAATGGCGGCCAGGGTGGCAACGGCGGCTTCGGCGGTGATGCCGGCTTCGGCGGAAATGGTTATGGAGGAGCGATTTTCACCGACGGCAGCAATACCATGAAATTGACCAATGTGACCGTCAACCTGTGCTCGGTGCGAGTCGGGGTTGGCAGCTATGGCGGTAATGCCGGCAGCGGCGGAAGCGGTGATGCCGGCGGCTTCGGCGGCTGGGGCGGCGACGGCAGCTCCGATGGTCTCTATGCCTATGGTGCCGCGATCTATTATGGTCCCAACTCAACGATTACCGCTGAAGATTGTTTGTTCAGCGGTAATAATGCCATGCGAACAGATGTTCGTACGTCCGCGGATTATCGCGGCGGCAACGGCGGCAACGGC
>DLFY01000202.1 GCA_002482415.1 Phycisphaerales bacterium UBA7708 | reverse complement strand
ATTGATTTGTCAGGCCAATGCCGGGGTCAGTGCCGCCCGTAATGCGGGAATTCGCGCAGCCAAAGGCGACTGGATCGCATTTCTGGATGCGGATGATGAATGGCTTCCAGACCGGCTCCGTTTGCAATGCGAGCTGCTTGAACAGCAGAAGGAGTTAAGCTGGGTGACGGGCAATTTTCTGTATTGCCGCTGCAGTCAGAGGCATAAGACTTCTCCGGCATTGGCGGACGAAAAGCAGTCTGACATAATCAGGCTTCTGGGGCCGACGCAAACCTTTGACTCTTTTTTTCAGGCGTATGCACTGCGGTCGTCCGGCCACATCGATGCCGTATTGGTTCGCAAGGATAAACTGCTTGCGGCAGGTCTGTTTGCGGAAGGCCAGCGAATCATCGAGGATGAAGATATGTGGCTGAAGCTGGGCTATCTGGGATTACAGCTTGGATTTATTCCTGAACCGATAGCGGTGTATCATATCCAGGTGCCTGAGAGTGCCATGCAAAACAACCCCGATTCAAATGATGTCGAGGTTTTTTTAGTACGGCATTTGGATCTGGCAAAAAAAGCAGGCTATCCGCAGGGCTATGATTATTGCCTCAAAACCATTTTGGGATATTGGATATCCAGGCTGCTGATGGGAGGCAAAACCAGGCCAGCCAGGCGATTATTGCGAAAGTTTGGTTTTTTGCTGGGATTTTATTGCACGGCGACATCGTATATCGGCTCATTTTGTCCGTCACTGTGGCAATGGAATGAACAACGAAAACATCCGAATCGGGAGAGTTAATGGCATCCGTGGACATTATCATCCCGCTGTATAATAAACAGTCAACGATTGAACAGGCTGTTCGTTCGGTTCAATCCCAGACGGTGACCGACTGGCGCCTGATTGTGGTGGATGACGGTTCAACCGATGGCGGAGTCGATATCGTCCGGCGGCTGAAGGCCCAGGATCCGCGAATTGAATTGATCCAGCAGCCCAATGGCGGTCCCGGGGCGGCACGGAATACCGGCATTCGAGCAGCCACGGCGGACTATGTCGCGTTTCTGGATGCCGATGACCTGTGGTATCCTGAGCATTTAAAAACCGCCCTGGATGCGATTACACAAAATGAGGCTGCCTTGGTGGGAACGACGTATTGCCAATGGCCTCGACAGGTCAGCAGCCAGGCTCAGTGGCTTCAAAGAGGAATCCAGCCCGGCATATATAAGCTCCATGGTGATGAAAACCCCGAATGGGTTGAGGCGTTTATTGTCCTGTTTCATGTGAATACGACATTAATCAAAACCGACATTGCCCGCAGATATGGCTTTTACGAGGCAGGATGTAAATATGGAGAAGATTTGATATTTTTCGCCAAAGTCATTTTTAATACCGCGTTTATGCTGGTTGGCGGACAGCCCACGGCCCAGTATAATCGACAGCACAGCGAACTGACCGGTGATTATGCCTTTGCTTTGCCTCCGATGCTTGTTAATCCGGAGATTCTGCTGGCAGACTGTCCGCCGGAAAAGAACAATCTGGCCCGGCGTGTTCTGGCCCGTTTAGCTCTGCGGACAGCCTATCACAAGGCCAGAAATGGCTATAAAGAGGATGCCCTGAAACTGATTCAATTACATCCGTTAATGAAAGAATTTGCGCCGGCCTGGCGGCAATGTCAATGGGCCGTGCGTTTGAGCTGGATTTTACCGTACTGGGTCCGTTTCAAGTGCTGGCTTGAACCTAAAGTGCGGTCGATTATCAAATAACAGGATACTGAACTATCGATGATTCAATGAGATCAGCAGTCTCAACGATGGAAAACACGTTTCATATTACAGTTGTGATTCCGGCTTACAATGCAGCCAGTCATATTGAACGGGCGATTCGCAGCGTACTGGCACAGACGTACCCGGCCGACGAAGTCATTGTTGTCAATGACGGCTCGGCCGATCAAACATCCGAAATTGTGCGTCAATTCGGCAGCCGGGTCAGGCTGATTGAGCAGGCCAATGCCGGGGTCAGCGCCGCCCGAAATGCCGGCATTCAGGCCGCCGCCGGCCAGTGGATTGCATTTCTCGATGCCGATGATGAATGGCTGCCGAATCATCTTGAAAAACACAGAACACTTCTGTCGCAGAATCCTTTCCTGGTCTGGAGCACAGGCAATTTTCTGACCTGTTCCTGTCTGGAAAAGCGGCAGGCGGCATTTATTACCCCGCAGTATGCAAAACAAGTATTGGGGGCAAAACAGTATCTGGAGGATTATCTCGTCGGCTGCCAAAAAGAGATGGGGGGGTGTTCCGACACCATGATCATTCAGCGACGAATTCTGATGGAAGCGGGGCTTTTTGCCGTCGGGGTTGCACGAGGAGAAGACCTGGATTTGTGGTGGCGAATTGCCTATCGCCATCCGCAAGTCGGTTATGTCGATGAACCGACAGCCATCTACCATGTTGGAGTGGCCGGAAGCTGTACAAAAAAGATGGGCGAGGTCGCAGACTATATCAATCCCATCCGGCGCCATCTCGAATTATCCGGCCAGGCCGGGCGGCAGCAGGCTTTTGTGCCTGTGGCTCAGCAATATACTCGGCTCTGGATTCGAAGCATGTTGTTCGATGCCCGGAGCGGGGATATTCGACGGTTAATAAGCGAATTCCCGACATTTTATTCGTTTGGCTATAAGGTCTGCATCCATCTGCTGACTTTGTTTCCCAGCCTGACGGCGGCAGGTTGCCGGATAATTTCCAAAGTGGTTCGCACCCTGCACCTTCGCCGGAGGCTTGTTGCGCCCCCCAGAAAAATCAAATCGTAAATTAGTGTTTGGAAGTGCGGTTGAGAACACGAACATAGACAGACTCGATTTTTTCAATGAATCTATCTGTTGCAAATTGACGTGTAAATGCATAGGCATTTTCAATAAGCTGTTGACGTAATGAAAGGTCTTGAGTCAGGGCAAGAATTTTGGATGTGATTTCGGCGGGTGAAATATGTTCCAGAATCAGGGCGTTGACGCCATTTCCGGCAATTTCCCCGAGGCCGTCAACGCGGCTGCAGATAAGCGGGATTTTCATACTCATCATTTCAATTGCCGCTAATCCAAAAGACTCAAATCGCGAGGGCATGCAACCAATATCGATCGCATTAAGAACCTCTGCCACATCCATACGAAATCCAAGGAATCGTACGGCATCTTTCACCCCGGCTTCCTGTGTGCGTTTTTGCAGTGAAGCGAGTATTGATCCATCGCCGACAAATACCGCTCGATAACGAGGATTAATTTGCATCAGGGGTATCAGTGCATCCAGGAGCACATCGACTCCCTTGATGAGTTCCATACGGCCGACGAATCCGATTACAATGTGCTCGTCGCTAAAATGCAGGTTACTCCGAATTTGTTTCCGGCTTTCAGGGTCGGGTTTGAATTCATCTAAATTGATGCTGTTATATATTGTGGACAGCATAGATGGAGATTGGCCTAAAATGTCACTGATTCGGCACGATGCCGTGTTGGATACAGCAATAATGGCGGCTGCTCGCCGGTACAAGAAACGAAACAAAAATCGAAACAGATCGTATTGAAATCCCGGTATCAAAATTGATCCATGTTCATGCACAACGACAGGGATATCGAGAAAAAAAGTGCTGAATAATCCTGCAACAGCGTCTTTGTGAAGATGAGTGTGAATGACATCAATCTTATTCTCACGGCAGATACGCAGGATATCGAAAAATTTTCGGGGATCATAGTTCCGATAAGGATTGCATATCACTTTGGTTTCAATGGAAACGGTCTGATTTGCGGATCGCAGCGGATACACAAAATGTTCAAACTGGTTAGAATGGCTGTGTTTGACGATCCGCTGAAGCACAACCTGGGCCCCGCCCAGGCCAAGACTGCCGATAATGTGAAGAACGCGTATCATGATTTTATGTCATCCAATGTATCTGATTCTCGGCTTCGTATTTTGTCGGGACATATAACGGATTCAAATGCCATGGAACGGGTGGTTCGATAATGACGGCTGTATCAAACCGCCCGGATTTCGGACCAGTGCTTCATCCTGCCAGTTGAATCCCGTAATTCCGCACATAAAGGCTGTCGTATCCTGAGAGTTTAACGTGTCCGGCGTTTCTGTTCGGCCAGGCGCATAAATACCGCCTTATACTGCTCGACAATTGTACTGATATCATGATTTTCCTCCACATATTTTCGTCCGTTTTTGCCGATTTCGATATACCGCTGGCCATCCAGCAGAAATGCCAGCCCCGCCTTCAGCTTGTCCATATCCCCCCGGCAGCACAGCCCGCAGTTGTACCGCGTCAAAAAATCATCCGGGTTGACCGCAAACGACAAAATCGCCGTCCCCGCCGCCCCTGCCTGAACAAACGTGTTGGGGAAGCCTTCGGAGTCGGAGGTGTTGATGTATATTTTCGCTTGCTGATAATAGGGCATTATTTGATGGTAGTCAATGTGACTGTAAAAAGTCAGATTCTTAAATGTTTTGGCCTTACTGCACAACGTTTCATAATTTTTATCATTTGATGCCTGCGGACAAATCATCATAAATGTTTCATTAGGAAAAGATTGTACAAGCTCAAAAAAACGGTGAGGGCGTTTAAAATCAGCGCTTCGGCCAACCCACAAGATATGGTGTNNGGTGTTTCGGGCCAGAAGTTAGAACAGGTAAATAGATGGAATTGGCAATAATGCAGGAAGAAAGTTTTGCTGTTTTTTCAAGAGCAATGCGGTCGCAGTTATTTTGTGTAATGATCGAAGATGCGTTTCGTAAAGCCAAAAGGAAAAATCTTCCCATGATGGGAAACATGGAAAGGTTCGTACCGTCGCATTCATCGGAATGTGCGGTACGATAAACAAATGCTTTGGAATGAACGCGGCAAAATAAAGACACTAATATGGTTCCAGGTGAAAAAGTTTCCTGAACATAGATATCAGCGTTTGCTTTTTTGAGGCTTTTCCATATTTTGTATGCACCAAAGACAGGGTTTTCAAGAAAAGTTATGCTTTTATGGAGGTGGACATTATGAATAGTTTCGTTATCAGGCTGGCCATAATCGGCGGTAACAAAACTGATCTTAAACAGGTCATCTTTTGCCAGTTCCCGGCTTAGCAAGTACAGATCCACTTCGGCCCCGCCAAAAATGCCCTTGTATTCCGGATTAAAAAGCAGGTACGCCTTCGGGGCAATAAAGCAAACATGAATGGGTGATGGATTGGTCATAGGATAGGTTGTTCTGCGTTTTCTTGAATTACAAATATGTTATAACCAGTAGGTACCGACGCTTTAATAAATGTCATGCAGGAAAATCCTTTTTCTTTCATCAAACTGACACTCTCTTTTTTGCTTGCATATTCATAAGGATAGCCGCCGACCCAGTGATCCAAATAACGTACCGCAACCTTAAATATCTCTGCATCTAGCAACTTTTGAGAAAATGCCTGCCACTTTTCACCAAATTTTAAAGAAAGGTTTTTCTTTTCATCCATTCGTATATCACCAGCTAATTAAAGGAAAACCACACTACGGCCTGCTGTAATACCGGTGTGAATATATTATTAAACTGTCTTTATATAGTTGCCCCTGGATTTTACACTGCAGCATCCAGTCTATTTTTTACACCAGCCTCCGGATTATAAACTAAAAAAGGCTTTTATGGAACAAAAAAAGCACAGGTATAAACCTGTGCTTTAACTTCTAAAAAAGTCAAAATTACTTACGGCGTCGCAGACCCAGTAATCCTAAACCCAGCAAAAGCATTGTGGCAGGTTCTGGAATGGCCGAAATCTTCCAAATTCTTGATGTTGAGTAATCGTATTCGTGAATATACATGGCACCATCTACTCCAAAAGTAAAACCCAGAAGTGAGGAAATCTTGCTGGTTGCGAATAGAGTCTCCTGTCCATTTTCATCAAGACGATAGATGTTCCAATGATCGCCGAAAGATTCTATAGCAGATACAAATAACGCGTTGTCAAAATAACCGCTTGTGTCGAATTTCATCGCAAAACCTGCAGCGAGATTAGTGTTGAATAATGTCGGATTGCCATTCTGGTCAACGCTGAATATACCGCTTTTATTAAGATTGTTCGGATACCATGTACTGACATACATGGAATTGTTATAGGTGCCATTTGGCGCAATAGCAATACCCTGAATGCAGCCGGACAGATTGTTAAAATAATTGGAAAAGACCTGGCTTGAACCGTTTTCCGATACGCTGAAAATTCTGTCGAATGTTGACGTTGTAGCATAGAGTTTATTTCCATAATAACCGTCCCGGTCCAGCGCTATCATGGTACTGCCCGGAATGTTTGAAGTAAGAAGAGTTTTACTGCCGTTTAAATCAATTTTATAGATTGAGTCATCATTTGATGTATTAACATACAGATAGTCTCCATATGTGGAACCACCTGTATATTCAATGCCGCAAGGATTTGATAACCATTTAATCCATCCAACTGTGACTTCACCCGTGGGTGATACTTTATTAATCGCCCCGGTGACTTCGTGAGTCAGATAGAGATTTCCCTCTGAATCACAAGCCATATCTCTTGTTTTTTGTGAAACAGCATCATAATTATTGACAAATATCTCTGCCTTGTATCTTGAATCAAGAACAGTCAAATCCGCGAAAAGCGGAGTCTGAAGTGTCAATAAGGCCGCCAAAGTGAATAATACGACGTGTTTCATTGTTGTTTCCTCCATACTAAAACATTTGTTTAAAGCGGGACCCCGATGGACCCATTTAGTTCCATATAGTGTTTGGATTATTGTGTGAGAATTGATCCTTCAAAGCTCACTTCAGTGCTTAACATCATAGAAAAAAGTCTGATAAAAATCAACAAAAAAATGCGTGTTTTGGGTAATATGGGGTATGGTTTTGGATGAATAGAGCGTGTATCCGGGGGATGTTTTATGACTTTCTGCCGCAGTGCACCGTATGCCACCAGGTATTGAAAACAAAAATCAGCCACAGTTGGCGGGCGTGGTCTTTCTGTCGGTTCAGATGTTCTGTAAGTAATTGACAGGCATGATTATACCGCACAAAACCATGTTCATAATAAGCCCGGTTCAGGATAACCTCCCGCAGCAGCCCGGACTGCCTGAGCCATCCGGAAATCGGGACGGTAAAGCCTCTTTTTTTACGGTGAATAATTGCCGCCGGCAACAGTTCCGCGGCCATCTGTTTGAGCAGCCGCTTGGTCCTGAAATACCGTATTTTATACGCATCCGGAAGCGACAGCACCATCGGCACCAGCCGATAATCCAGAAACGGCACTCGCACCTCCAGCGAATACATCATCGACGCCAGATCCACTTTTTTCAGGATATCTTCGGGCAAATACCCACCAAAATCATTCAACTGCATCCCCGTCAAATCCCTGCGTCCGGCAGGATGGATAAACTCGTCGGCCCTGACAAACCGGTCACCCAGCAGTCCCGCCCGGTCGCGGTCGGTAAATGTGGCCATCCAATTCAGATGTCGCCACTCCGGATTCTCGTGATAATCCTCGACAAATTTCTGCATTTTAAACGCCAGATGAAGCTTTTTATCTGATGGGGGCAACAGGTTGACCAGCGGCCGGCTCAGCCGGACCGCCCCGGCCGGGATATATTGTGCAAGCTGCCAGGCCTTATACGAATCATATCCCCCGAACACCTCATCCCCGGCATCGCCGGAAAGACACACCGTCACCGACTTGCGGGTCATCTGTGACAGCAGTGCCGTTGGCAATAAAGAGGCATCCCCCAGCGGCTCATCCATACAGCCGACGACTCGCTCGATAAACGGTTCGTCAATGGCTAAGTATTCCACATGGTGCTGCGTCTGAATAAGCTCAGCGACTTGTTTGGAAAACGGAACCTCATCATACGATTCGTCCCTGAAGCCGATTGAAAACGTCTGAAAGTTCTGCCGCTGCCGGGCAATAATCGCTGAGATGACCGACGAATCCACTCCCCCCGACAGAAAACTGCCCACCGGCACATCCGCAATCAGTCTCCTGCTGACCGCATCCGGAAGAATGCCCTTGATTGCCTCCAGCCGCTCTGAAAGTCCCAGTTGGCGGCATGCCTCCACCCGGGCCGGCAAATCGAAATACGTGCTCTTGTGCAGTTGCCGGGTCTGCAGGTCAAAGACAAGATTTTCCGACGGCTTCAGTTTATAGCACTGCTGATAAATCGTCCTGTCCGAGCCGATGTATTTCTGATAAAAGAAATAATTCACTGCCGTCGTATCAATCTGTAAATCCCCCGCCAGCGGCCGGATGGCCTTAAGCTCCGAGGCAAAGATAAACCGGCTTCCGTCGAAATAATAATACAGCGGCTTGACGCCGAACCGGTCGCGGGACAGCAGCAGTGTTCTTTTCTGTGCATCATAAATGCAGAATGCCCACATGCCGTTGAAGCGATTGACGCAATCCGCCCCCCAGTGGTGGTACGCCAGCAGGATCACTTCCGTGTCGGTGCCCGAATGGAATCGATACCCCGCCGATTCAAGCTCCTTCCGCAATTCCAGATAATTATAGACTTCGCCGTTGTAAACAATCCGGAGATGCTCAAACTGCATAGGCTGATGGCCGCGCGGCGACGTGTCGATAATCGACAGCCGCCGATGCCCCAGGCTGACCCGTTCATCGCAGTAAAATCCCGCATCATCAGGCCCGCGATGCCGGACGGCATCGGTCATCTGCCTGATCTGCTCAGGATGATTCCAGTTAAATCCGGCGATCCCGCACATTCAGCGTGCCCCCCCGGCCGTGTAATTTCGTTGATGGATGAGCCGCTGGTAGTTCTCGATATACCTGTCGGCCACCGCCGACCAGGAATATTTTTCAGCAGTCCTGCGGCCCGCATTCGCCATCGCCCGATAGGTTTCCGTATCTGATGCAATGGTCTTTATCGCCGCAGCAAAGCCCTCCATATCCGGATAATTTACAAGGATGCCGTTTTCGCCAATCAGTTCCTCCACGCCTTCGCAGGCGGTCGTAACCACCGGCAGGCCCGAGGCAATCGCCTCCAGCATGGCATTGCTCATCCCCTCGTGTTCACTGGCCATCACAAAAATATCGTTTGCCCGGTACAGCTCGGGCATCTGCTCGCGTTTAACCAGCCCCTTGAAAATCACCCGCTCGGATAAATTCATGGCGGCGGTTTTTTGCTGCAATGGGTCGAGCAGATTGCCCTGCCCCACAACATTCAGCCGGATATCCAGGCCCTGTTTGACGGCATGTCCCACCGCATCGATCAGCCAGTCAATGCGTTTGCGGCTGATTAAGCGTCCCACACTCAGCAGATTCACCGGCCTGCCCGGCAGGGGATTCGATCTCGGATGATACTGTCGAATATCTACCCCGTTGGGGATATTTGCAATATCCAGTTCCGGCATAAACTGCCTGGCCAGGTCACGCAGCCCGGTACTGTTGGCCGCAATGAAAGAAGCCTTTTTCCATATCCTGCGAAACAGCCCCGCCAGCAACCTGTAATCCAGCCCGAGCCGCACATTGTAGCCAGGCACATCCGAGCCTCGCAGCGAAAGAATATACGGGATACGGTCGGCTGTCTGATAGCACAGCCAGCCGGTAGGGAACGCAAAAAAAGCATGAACTAAATCATACGGGTTTTCATCCAGCAGCCGCAGGTAGTGACGTCTTGCCTTAAAAAGCCATTCGATGACCTCCAGCTTGCGCCAGTAATGCGGATTTGTTTTATGGATGCCGACCTTGAAAATGCGAATCGAACCTGCGAAATCCTCCTGAATCAAACCCGCCTGGCAGCCGCTGGTCAGCACATCCACCTGCAAATGGCTGCGGCGTGCATATTCACCAAGAAGACAGCGATGGGCATGACCTGCACCGCCCCCGATGGGCGGANNGAAATTCATAATTCAGCATCAGAATCTTCATGGTTTTTCTGCCGACGGCTTGCGCTCGAATAAAACATGCATATTGCCGTAAACACCGACAATCTTATAATGCCCCATCACATAATCGCGCAGAGGCTTCATCGCTTCAAACCGCAGGTATTCCTCCGGCGAAACAGCGGCAAGCTGCTGTTTTAAAAGGGCCGAAAACGATGTTTCAAACCGCTGTACCGTCTGTGGTTCAGTGGACAGGAATCCGGAATAGACACCCGCCAGTTCCTTGGGAACCTGCGGCCAGAGTTCCAGCGGCGGCACTTTCCAGGGGAATTCGCGTTTGCGGGTATCCACGATAAATCGCGGCGGATTTTTCTCACATGCGTTCACAATCGCTTTCACTTCGTTTCCAAGCACCTCGGGTGTATAGATATGCATGTGCGACTCGAATGCCTTGGGAGATGAGCTGAGCCGCTCAGCCTTGACGTAAATCCCCGGATACCAGCCCCAGACATAAATCGTGTCCTGCGGTGTGCTGTGACCCTTGATGTAGTCGGCCAGTGTTTCCCAGGCCTGAACCGCTCGGCCTTCCCGACGGGCCTTGGTTTCATTCCAGAGCTGAGCATAGCCGCGTGAGGGCGTGCTGTACGGATCTCCGGAAAACGGACTGTGGGTAATCCCCGTGAAAATGGGAAAGACCATGATGACAAAGACCAGCCCCGCCGCCGGACAGAGTATTCTCCCAACCAGGCTGCTCGCCGGATTCCAGTTTGCCATGCAGCGCCAGACTGCATATCCGCCCAGTGTCGCCGCTGAGGCACACAACGGCAGATAATACTGCTCATAGGAACGCGGGCTGACCCAGACGAAAGCCATATCCAGCACCCACCAGGCTGCCAGCAGCCACACCAGCCNNCTGCGGCGCCAGCGGAATGCGACTCTGGGGTTTTCGCCATCGCAGCAGTAACCGTGCGGCAGCGGTTCCGACGGAGAGCAGAGCCAGCGTAATCGGCAGTTTCAATTCTTTATAATATCGCAGCACCATGGGAGCCTGTTCCTTGAGCCCCATATATTGCCGGCTGCCGGTCAGATAGACATCGTTGGTGCCCAGTGTTTTCCAGAGTTTGCGGCTGAATGACTGCGCTTGAGTCGCTGCCCAATAGGGTACGCCGATTGGAGGGGTGGATTTCAAGTACCCGGAGATATCATAGATTTTCTGGGCACCATCATACTGCCATGCACGGGTCAGTACCATCAGTATGCATAGGGCATACATCAGACACATGGCGGCCAGACCCAATTTCCAATAACGTGCCGGAACCATTTTAATTTTTGAAGTGAGCTGATATTTCTGCCCNNGCCGTCCGAATCACTTTTCCGGTCAGAATGAGGCCCGCCGCGACAATGGCCAGCTTAATCAGCAGAATCGGTGTGCTTTTGAAAATCTGTACGGTATTGGGTGCGGATTTCTGGTATAAGAAAACCACCAGCGGACACAATCCCGCAATCGCGCCCCCCGCCAGAAGAAGAAGTCTGGCAGCGAGTTGATAAAGACTTTGATATCGGAACACAGTGATCAGTACGATAAAAAATCCCGCCGCGGTAATAATCGAAAGACCGGTCGGCTTGAAATAAAAAGGCCAGACAATAACCGCCCCGGCTGCCGCCCACAGCCAGTGCTTTCGGGTTTGGATTGCCAGCATCAGACAGCAGGCCGCCATGACCATGAAGGCAATCATGTATTGTTCCTTGACGTTGCCGTATTTGGCAATAAACGGGGAGGACAGATAAATGGATGCGACCGCCGTTGAAAGCTGTGCGGCGATTTTGCCGAAACATCTGCGAGCCGTATAAAACAGCAGACTCAAAGCCCCAAGCTGCAGCAGCATTTGTATGATTTCCGGTCCCTGCTCACTGAAGCCGAACAAAGCCACACCGATGTAATTGACCAGCAGCGTTGCCGGCTGGGCGGAGACGATTTCATTGTCCCAGATAGTGGCGCCCTGATAAATGTGCCATGCCGAGTAGGCATACGCACCCCCATCATAGGGATCAGGCTGATTGAATTCAAAGTACTTGCCTAAGCAGAATGGAATTCCTGCCAGCAGCAGGACCGCGGCCAGTTCCACAATCCAGAACGGAAATTGTTGCGGGCCAGGTGAAATCGATTCAGGGTGCTGGACGGGCTGCCTTGCTTTTCGCCGGCTCATAGACATTCCTGTATAAAAGGGAGTTATATTTCTTCGTCTCGCCGCGGTGTTGACCCATATATCTTGTCGATAATATAGGTGGGGCGGTCCTGCGATTCATGATAGGTTCGCACCAGAATCTCGGCCAGCAGCCCCATCAGGACAAACTGGATCGCGGTGGTCATTAAAATCAGTGACACAATCAGCAGGGGATTCCGGTTCATGGACAACTGCTGAGAGGAGATAAATTTATAGTACAATACCCCAAGTCCGGCCAGAAAAGACCCTGACAGACACAGACATCCCAATCCGCCAAAGACATAAATAGGCTTGGTCGAGAACGAGGATAAAAATTTAATGGTAATCAGGTCAAGTATAACTTTAAAAGTGCGATTCAGCCCGTATTTGGTTTTGCCGCGNNCGATGATTGACCGGCATCTCCGTCACTTTTTCGCCGCCCCAGCTTGCCAGGGCAGGGATAAACCGATGCATCTCGCCATATAATCGGATCGGCTCCAGAGATTCCGCCCGATACGCCTTGAGGGTGCAGCCGTAATCATGCAGCTTGACGCCGGTGATTTTTCCGATCAGACAATTGGCGATTCGCGATGGAAGCGTTCGGGTCATCGGATTGTCCTGCCGATCTTTCCGCCAGCCGCTGACAATATCATAGCCTTCGTCCAGTTTACCGACCAGGGCGGGAATGTCAGCCGGGTCATTTTGGCCGTCTCCATCCAGCGGAACAACAATATTTCCTTTGGCATATTTAAAACCAGCGCTTAAAGCCGCTGTCTGACCAAAATTCCGGCGGAAGCGAATTACGCGGGTATATGGGTCATTTTGAGCGATATCAATCAGGCAGGACAAACTGTTATCGGAACTGCCGTCATCGACGTAAATAATCTCATAGCTGAACCGCCCCGCAACGGCCTGCGTAATTTCAGAATGGAGGGGCCGGATGTTGTCCGCCTCGTTAAATACGGGTATCACTATTGATATCAGGGTTTTGCCCGATTCTGCCATCAAAAAACTCCGCTAAAAAACGTCGTAAAGTACGGCTATGATTTTACTTAGACAACAGGTTCTTGTAAAGTTCTATCCGGTTAAGAACCGAAAACAAAGTTGTTTATCTTCTATATTGTGTTACACTATATAACTTGTTTATCGACAAAAAAAGGATATAAAAAAATGTTT
This sequence comes from Phycisphaerales bacterium UBA7708, assembly GCA_002482415.1. GTDB lineage: Bacteria > Planctomycetota > Phycisphaerae > Sedimentisphaerales > Anaerohalosphaeraceae > Anaeroglomus. The sequence continues at coordinate 10,437 of DLFY01000202.1, read as the reverse complement.
TTTGTGAGGACCAAAACAATGATTATGGCACAACGTTTGGTTTGGGTTTGGGCAATCCTGATCATGGTATCTTGTCTGGCACTGACAGGCTGTCAGAAGGAAGCAGCTTCGGCTGCGGTCACGACGCCTGAACCCGCAAAGATTGAAACTGCACCCGCCCCGACTCCTGCCCCTGTTCCGCCAGTTAAACCGGCCCCGGTCCCTGCTGTTACTCAGCCTCCGGTCGTATCTGCGGATTCTCCCAAAATTCAGGTCGAAAGCCCTGAGCATGATTTTGGAGTCATTGGACCTGAAACTTATAATAAGCACAAATTCAAATTTTCCAATACAGGTAAGGGAACATTGAAAATAGACCATGTCCAGAGTACGTGTGGATGTCTCGTTCCGGAACTCACCAAAAAGGACTATGCTCCGGGTGAGAGCGGCGAAGTTGAATTGACTTTCCATGCCCCTTCCTATGCCGGCCCGACATCCAAGCACCTGTATATTGTCAGCAATGACCCTGTGTTCCCCCGTTTTGAATTAATTATCAAGGCCACCGTGGAAGTAAAAGTGGTTGTCGATCCGAACCGGATTGAATTGTATCTCAACAAAGAAAACGCGGGTATTCCGCAAATAAAGGTCAAATGTCTCGACAATGTGCCATTTGCCATAACCAGCTTTACCTCAAACGGTCAGGCCATTTCGGCGGAGTTCGATTCAAAAAATAAGGCTACAGAGCATGTTCTTTCTCCGAAAGTGGATATTTCCAAGCTCCAGGAACTCACGACCGGCGTCATCCAAATTGGTGTGGATCACCCCCAGGCCAAACAGGTCATGGTCAGCTATACCGCATTGCCGGCCTTTGAGCTTCGCCCGCCGCGGATTGTCCTTCAAAATGCCGAGCCCGGCGTAGCTATCACACGCGAGGTCTGGATTGTCAATAATTATGGTCAGCCGTTCGAAATTGAGAGCATTCAGTCTCGAAGTGGATATATGAAGGTCCTCAATCAGAAGAAAGATAAAGATAATTTAGGTCTCGAAATTGAGATCACACCGCCTAAACAGGAAGGTCCTGTTCGCCGATATATTACCGACGAATTGAATATTAAGATCAAAAATGGACCGACTTTGACGGTTCGCTGCAGTGGATGGTTTAAACTCTGAGAACGCTTCCGGGATAAATAATCCGAAATGGAACCTTCTGAGCCGACGACTGTCTAATGAGATAGCGAGGCAGTAAATGAATCGTCATAAAAGAAGGTAACTTTCGGGGTACCAGTATGTTACGAACATTACGCATAACCAGTTTTATCAGCATCATCGCGGCNNGATGATTTTTGGCTGGCGGCAAAACGCTGAGGTCCAGGCTTTTCTGGAGCAGCCGTCGATTGTCGAGCAGTTGAAGAAGACGACCAATACCATGGCTCAAAAAGTGGATGCGGTATCTCCATTAGTGACACAGGCCGCGGCCTTTGCCCTGCGTATTGATCCGCCTCCGCCGCCCCCTCCGCCTCCACAGCCAAAATCGGTTGATACCACTCAGCCTCCGGTACAGCCGCCGGTGACACCTCAAGGGGCAGGGGTCACCCCACCGCCTAAGACGGTTAAATTTGATTTGGTGGCTACTGCTAAATACAAGAGTCATCCTGAAAAGTCTCTGGCGCTGCTGAACATGGTGTCCGAGGGATATAAATGGTATCGTCAGGGTGAGACGGTAGGGCGATTTACTATTCATGAGGTCAAAGAGGGCAGCATTGTCCTTTATCAGAATGGTAAAAAAGATACGGAATTATTTGTTCCGCCGCCGGCGCCGGTCAAGTCGCTGCTGAAGGCCGACCAGACAATGACATCTATAACAAAAGGACCGTCTTCGGTTTCCGAGCAGCCGGCAGGAGCGGCACAGCTTGCAACAAGCCATCCGGCAACTGGAATAGAGCCTGTTTTATCGGACGCAAATGGCGGGGATGCAACGGGGGCGGTGCGTATTACGCGTACGGCCAGCCCGACCACTACCTCCATTGTTCCTATTCGCCAGCCCAGGCAGCCTGAGCCGGAACCGACGATTGAAGACAGAAAACAGTCTTTAGATGAGAGTATCTCCGGAATCAAGCAATTGATGGGAGAAGCCCGTGAAGGACAGACCGAAGCTGAGCGCCAGGAGGAAAACAAGGCCTGGGTCGATTTGCTGAAAATACTGCAGCAGGAAAAAGAAAATCTGGAGAAAGAATCTGCAGCAGAAACTAAAAATCCAGCGGATTCTGCCAAAAGCAAGACAAAGTAAATCAGGAAACACACTATTGAGATAAAAAAGCGAAAAAGCCATAGAAAATCGTCGCAAATAAGGATAGATGCGTCGGTTTTTTGACGAAAAATAATGATGCGAGACGAGAGTTTCGCAGGGACGAATGGACTCGGTTATAAAAGCCGGAACCAACCGGCTTCTTTTTTGTCTATAAGGAAAGCTCTGATGCGTATGAGTCAGCCCGAAGCAGCGGCTGATTAATAGAGTCATACAGCATCTGATGGCAGCGGTAAATAAAGACCTGTAAAGCCCTTTATTTTGTTGGGCACGGATCAACATTGGAGTGGTATATGCTTTCGAAAAATGGTTTACGGAAACAATCGAAACAGGGACTGGCGGCGGGGATTCTGGTTGTGCTGACGGGGGGGCTGGCTCTTTTGTCGGTGATGCCGACGAATGTCGGGGCGGAGTCTGCTCTTCGCAGCCGGGTCTATGGCTTCCGCAACACCGACAACCAGCGGGCCGTCCAATTAGTCAATCAGCTTGGCATCAAGGTCACGATGGATGCTCATTCACCTGCGGTGGTGGTCTTAACCAGCGATGATACGAACGAATTGACCCGTGCTTATAACCTGATGGAGATGCTGGACCGCAAGGAACCGGTTGAAATGAAAATCCTTGGCCAGATTGCCGAAAGCGAATCCAAAGCCCAACTCGACCAGCTTCAGGCCAAGGTCAAGAAGCTGCTGCCGGGAACATTGCTTGATCCGCCCGCCAAAGGAGGCAGTTCCAAGCCCGTCATTATCGATGTCTATAAAGGCCAGCTTCTGGCTATGGCGTCTGTCGCCGAGATGACCCAGATCGAAACCGTCTGGCAGACTCAGCAGGCTCAGTCTCCGACGATTGCCGCAGCGCAAGCCGCTCCGGTCCCGGTCTCTCCGATCAAATCAGTGGAGCCCAATTCCGTCCAGCCGGCGGCGGAGCAGCCTGTTTCCGAGCCCAATCAACCGGTCGAAATCCAGGTGATTCCCCAGCCGCAGCCGACAGAACCCAATCACGTTTTACCCGAGGCCGAACAGCCCGGTATTGACTTGCTGAATGCACTTGCTGCCGAAGCGCAGGCTGTTGTTGAACCTAACCAGCCGGCTGTTCCGATAGAGGCGGCGGTGGAGCCGACTCCGGTTTCCGATGCCAATGCGATTGAGCCGGTTGCTGAAGGGGATGATGCGGCATTCAAGAAAATCGTTGAGCAATTGATGAAACAGGCCGCTCAAGAGGAAAAAACTGCTGCCGCTGCCGAAACTGCCGTTGCGACTCCGCAGCAGCCGGAAGCTTCAAAGCAGCCTGAAACCACACCCAAAAAAGTCGAGACCGCCGCCCCTGCCATGGCCGCTGACGCCAAAATCGAAACGTCCGCCCCGACACAGCCTGTGATATCCAAAGATGAGGAAGAGCTGGAACTGACCATCACGCTGCCGGAAAAGGTGGACATCAAACAGCTTCTGGAACTGGTGGGCAAGCAACTGGGTCTTAATTATATGTATGACGACACCCAGGTGCGCGGCGAGGTCATGCTCAAGATTCACGACGGCAAAATCAAGGTTCGGGACTGTTATGCCCTGCTGGAATCGGTATTGCGATACAAGGGATTTGTGATGACCCGCCGGGGCAACCTCGTGACGATTCTGCCGGTGGCACAGATGCCGCAGTTCGGCGACCCCAAGCTCCGCAAGGAAGATGAACCGATTGAGCGCGGCGATGTCATCATCAGCAGTGTCTTTGAACTCAAGCATATCAATGTCAACAATGCCAACAATATCCTTCGGCAGATGAATCTTGGCGTGGCCAACCCGCCCCCGATACTGATTGCCGAAACCAATACGATGATCATCACCGATTATGCCTATCGGATGGATAAAATAGCCGAAGTTCTGCGGCTGATTGACGTGCCGGGAACACCGAAGAAATTCACGCATCGTCAGCTTCAGTTTATGCAGGCCGGCGAGCTGATTCCGCGGCTGCAGAAACTGGCCGCTCAGCTTCAAAATCTGAACATTACGGTCGGGACGAGTACGGCCCCCGCCGTTCCGACCGCCCGTCCGGTGGTGGTTCCCGGTCAGCCGGTCCAGCCCGGCCAGCCCGGCCAGCCGGTTGTGCCGCAGCCGGTGCCGCAGGCGGTGACGACCGGTATCCAGAGTGAGATTACCGTCTATCTGGACGCGGATGAGCGGACCAATCGAATCCTGATGATTGGCAACAGCGAACAGCTTAAAATGGTCGAAGACCTGATCGACAGCCTTGACGTCAAGCAGTATAACCTGCGGCGGGTCAAGGAGTACGAGATTAAAAATGTCGATGCTGCGGAAGTGATTAATGTGCTCAATGAACTGGGACTGGCCAAAATCAGCGTCAGCAAGCAGTCCCAGCAGCAGGCGACCGGCATTACCCGACCGACGGCGCCGGGCCAGCCGGTACAGCAGGTTGTTCCTCAGGCCGCTACCCAGCAGGCCGCCGCCGGAGCGGATCAGCCGTTTATTTCCATTCGTCCCAACACCAACTCGCTGCTGGTCAATGCGACTGCCGAACAGCACGAGGATATCGAACTGGTCATCAAGCATATCGACGTCGAGCAGAAAGACCAGCGCACCATCCGGGAATATGAAATCCAGAATGTCGATGCAATGGAAATCGTCAGCACCCTCGGCGACCTGGGGATTATCTCCCGGGATTCTGTGTCCTCGATTACCGGTTCCAAAGGCTCGATGTATGGCAGCAGTTCCACGTCGCGAATGAGTTCGCCTTACGGTACGACCGGCACCTCCCGCACCATGCCCGGCCAGATGACCCAGCCGGGAGTTCAGCAGCCCGGGCAGGAACAGACGGCATTTCTGAGTCTGCCGACGGCTGAGGGCGGCACCGTCAGAGAATTGATTACCTCCGAGCCGCAGATTTCGATTCTCGAATCGACCAACTCGCTGCTGATTCACGCCACCCCGCGCCAGCATGCGGCGGTCTCGCTGGTGATTTCGCATGTGGACCGGATTCTGGAACAGGTCACTACGCCCTATGTGGTCTATCAACTGGAAAACCAGAAGCCCGAAGAACTGGTTACGACGCTTGAGGATTTGATTAGTGAAACACAGGAACGGGCTGCAAAAACAGCCGCCGCTTCTCCGGATGCCAAGATTCAGACCGCACAGACATCGAGTTCCTCGCCGGCGCTGCCCAATCTGCAGGGAGAGCGCATTCGGATTATTGCGGATAAAGCCTCCAATTCACTGATTGTTTATGCCAATAAGAAAAATCAGCTCTGGATTTCGGAGTTAATCAAAGAACTGGATGCCTATCGTCCGCAGGTCCTGCTGGATTGCACGCTGGTGTCAATAACAAAAGATGATGAATTTAAATTTGACCTTGATATGATATCTAAGAAAGGAGGGCTTGGCAGCACTCTGACACAATTGAAGAATCCTATTACTGGAGGGACATCAGGGGCTGTTACGCCTACCATCGGTACTGCTTTAGAAGGAACGGTTTCTTATGGTTCTGGTTCAGTTTTTTATGGTGATGACAATATCCAAGCCTTATTGGAGTTAACCGACAAAAAAGGTTATGGTCGCGTACTGGGTCGGCCGTCTGTTTTGGTTAAAGATAATGAAGAAGGTGTAATTAAGACGGAAAATGTTAAATATGTTGCAGCTTATTCAAGCACAACTGTAACGAATGATACAGGAGTTCCGACGACTGGCATTAATGTTGACTTTAAGGATTACCCAACTGGCATTACGCTTACAATTACTCCTCATATTGCTTCGGAAAAAATAATGCAGTTGGAAATAGAACTCGACCGTAAAGATCTTGATCCATCGGATACAAGCGGTGGTACCGTTAAGGTTAAAGGAGATGATTACCCAAAACCTTTAGACACCGTCAGCAGCAATATAAAAACATGGTCAATAGTGCCATCCGGAGCAACCATTATTTTAGGTGGCATTGAAACCATTAATCAAACCAAAGGTGTGGAAAAAGTTCCGCTTCTTGGAGATATTCCCTTGCTTGGATTATTATTCCGTGGTGTTAATGAATCTAATGTGCAAACCAAGTTATATATTTTTGTCAAAGCCAACATTATTAAACCTGGTGATGAATTAACGGGCCAATCTGATATTGAAAGAATCTCGCAGAAGAAACGTAAAGCTTTTGAAGAAGATGAGGCGATGTTCCAGGGAATGCAAGGTTTACCGGGTTTCAAGCCGAATCCAATTCATCCTGAGAAGATCCTCGAAGACGATGAATACATTGAAGAGTTGAAACAAAAGCAGGCAAGTTCGCCGAGCAACACGGTGACGGTGGAGATTCAATAACCGCAGTCTCCGATGACCCGATATCGACCAATAGAGAAACAATGAAAGAACTGCTGATACAAACCGCCCAACAGACCGGCATCCTGGATGCCGGGGCGCTGAAGCGTTATTTCGACGAACATGCCGAAGACAAGCGGCGGATCGATCAGCTTCTGCTGATGGCGCCTAACTTTACCGAGGATGCCATTTTGAAGCTGTTTGCCGCGGCGCTGAAGATGGACTACATCGACGAAATCCACGGCAGCGACGTCCCCAAGTATTTTGTCGAGGCGGTGCCCGCCACCTATGCCCAGCATCATTATCTGATCGGCCTGGAACGGCCAGAAGATAACGGCTCCACGACCGTGGTCGTGTCGTCGCCGCTGGCGGTGGCGATTGTGGATAATGTGTCCAAGATGCTGGCCCGGCCGGTGCGGACAGCGCTGGCGACGCGGGCGGCGATTACCGCGGCCATCGATATCGCCTACGAGCAGAAAAATACCGTCATCGAGGAAGTCGCCGAGGAACTGGACCAGCAGAATCTCGACCAGTTGGTCGATGAGGCCCAGAGCAGCGATGACCTGCTGGATGTGGTTAATCGCCCGCCGGTGATTCGCCTGGTCAACGATATCCTGTTTCGCGCCCTGCAGATGCGGGCCAGTGATATTCACATTCACCCCTACGAAACCAAAATTCAGGTGCGGTATCGCGTGGACGGCATTTTATATGATACGCTGTCGCTGAACCGCAACGTCCTGTCGCTGATTATCTCGCGTATCAAGGTCATGGCCGGGATGGATATTGCCGAACGGCGTATGCCGCAGGATGGCCGGTGCAGCGTACGTGTCGGCCAGCGTGAAATCGACCTGCGTGTCAGTACCGTGCCGACCAGCTATGGCGAACGGGCGGTGCTGCGTATTCTGGATAAAAGCACGGGCGTCTTGTCGCTGGAGGAGCTGGGCTTCTGGGAAGAAGACCGCGAAGTCTTTGACCGGATGATCAACCGCTCGCACGGCGTGATTTTTGTAACCGGCCCGACCGGCAGCGGCAAAAGCACGACGCTGTATGCCTGCCTGAACCGGATCGACTCCAAGGTCAAGAATATCATGACCGTCGAAGACCCCATCGAATACCAGCTTGAAGGCATCAGCCAGATGCAGGTGTCCAGCAAGAAGGGCATGACCTTTGTCAATTCACTGCGGCATATTCTGCGTCAGGACCCGGATGTCATCATGGTCGGCGAAGTCCGCGACCGCGAAACGGCGGCCATGGCGATTCAATCGTCTCTGACGGGCCACCTTGTGTTTTCGACGCTGCACACCAACGATGCCGCGGGCGCGGTCAGCCGTCTGCTGGATTTCGGCGTCGAACCTTACCTGGTCAGTTCGTCGCTGATTTGTACACTGGCCCAGCGTCTGGTCCGGCGGATTTGCCCGGACTGCAAGCAGGCCTACGAGCCTCCGCTGCACGAGCTGCGGGAGCTGGGTATCGCCGAAAACGCCGAGGGAACGCATTTTTATACCGGGGCCGGCTGTGCCAAGTGTTTCGAGACGGGCTATCGCGGGCGAACCGGGATTTATGAACTGATGACGATTACCGAGGAAATCCGCGAGATGGTCTATCAGCGGCAGAGTGCCGGGGCCATCAAGAAAAAAGCCCTTGAGCAGGGCATGCAGACCCTGCGTATGGACGGCGCCCGAAAGGTGTTGTCCGGCACGACCACGATCGCCGAAGTGCTGCGCGTGACGCAGGCGGACGCGGGATAGGGATTTTAAATTGTAAATTTTCCATTTTCCATTTTCAATTAATGAGAATGGCCGCGCTAAAATGAACAAGGCAGAACTACAAGATCGAACAAAAGAATTTGCCAGACGATGCCTGAAGTTATGTCAGGCACTGCCGGAAAACTGGATGGGAAAACATTTGCGAAGCCAGTTGTTTCGCTCTTCAACTTCGGTTGCGGCAAATTATCGGTCGGCTTGTTCCGCCCAGTCGATAAGAGCTTTTCTGCAAAAGCTTGGAATTGTTGTAGAAGAGATTGATGAATCCATGTTCTGGATCGAGTTTATTGCAGATGAGGAACTGATATCCCAAAAGCGCTGTCAGCCGCTCTTGCAGGAAGCAAAAGAACTGACGGCTATTTTTATTGCATCGCAGAAAACGACGCGAAGAAAAAATGGAAAATAGAAAATTGAAAATATAAAATATTTTTATGCCCAGATTCAGTTACATTGCCATTAACGCTGCCAAAAAGACCGACAAAGGCATTATTACCGCCGAGAGCGCCTTTGCGGCCCGCAAGCACCTCCGCGCCAAGGGGCTGCACCCGACCGATGTCCGGGAAGTCGCGGCCAGCGAAGCGAGGCGGCGGTTTTCGCTGTTCGGCAAAAGCGCCCGCGGGGCGGTGACGGCCTTTACCAAGGAACTGTCCACCATGCTGTCGGCGGGAATCAAACTGACCGACGCATTGACGGTACTGATTACCCAGATTAGCGACAATGGATTGCGTGTGGCCGTGACCGACATTCGTGACCGTGTTGTCACCGGCGAATCCTTTGCCGAAACGCTGACCGAGTATGGCCAGTATTTTGATGTGATTTATGTCAGTATGATGCGGGTCGGCGAGGTTACAGGCACCCTTGATAAAAGCCTGGCCACCACCGCCGCATTTATGGATAAACGTCAGCGGCTTGAAGCCAAGATGACCACGGCGATGATTTATCCGGCCCTGCTGATTGTCGGTTCGATTGGCGCCGTGCTGATTATCACCATCAAAGTGATTCCGATTATTGCTGAGCAGATATCCAAAACCGGACAGGATTTGCCCTGGATAACCAAAGCCCTTGTCTCCACGTCGGATGTATTAACCAGTTGGTGGGTTCTTCCGATTATGGCGGGTTTGTTTGGTATCGGCTGGGGATACAAGAAGATTATGAGGACCGCCAAAGGTTCTTATTTGCGGGATAAATTGCTTCTGAGTCTGCCGGGTATTGGGCCGCTGGTCAAACAGCGGATTGTATCTCGTTTTGCATCGACATTGGCGACATTGCTGGGGGCGGGCCTGTCGATGGCCGAGAGCCTGCGGGTCGTTGCCCAGGTGACCGGCAACCAGATTATGAACGACGCCGTCAAGCAGGCCCGCGACCGGATTCTGGCGGGGGCGGATATTGCCACGCCCCTGCGCGACAGCGGCGTGATCGATCCGTCCGTGGCCCACATGGTGGCCGTCGGCGAAAAGAGCGGTGAACTGGAACAGATGCTCAAGATCATCAGTGAGAATCTGGATGCCTCCAGCGACCTGGTGATCGAACGGCTCAGTGCGGCCATCGAGCCGGTGATTATTGTGGTGATGGCGCTGGTTATCGGCGTGATAGCCTATGCGACCATGATGCCGCTGATTAAATTCTCGGCAGGACAATTTTAATTGAGGATTGTCGATGGACGATTTTTAATTTGCATTCGTCAATCTGCAATCCTAAATCATCAATACAGAAATGAGGTGACTATGAAAAGTAAAAAATGGAATCGGATATCTCGCGGTTTTACGCTGGTGGAAGTGATGGCGGTGATTGTCATCATCGGCCTTCTGGCGGCGATTGCAGCCAAAAACTTTCTTGGCCAGACTGATACCGCTCGAGTGACCACAACCAAGGCAACACTGAGTTCTCTGCATGACGCAGTTGAACTATTTAAAATGCACACCGGCCGATTACCAACTGAAGAAGAAGGCTTGACTGCTTTGGTGGAACAGCCGACGGATGTTGAAGGGTGGATGTCGGGTGGCTATCTGAAAGGCACTACAATTCCAAGAGATGCATGGAAGCATGAGTTTATTTATCAACTAAACCCTGAAAGCGGAAAACCTTTTGT
>DLFY01000055.1:4926-11619 GCA_002482415.1 Phycisphaerales bacterium UBA7708 | reverse complement strand
GAACTGGCTGAACTGGACAGTGAGCTGAAAAATATCGCCGAACTGGAAAAACAACTGGCCGATGCGGCGGATGATAATCAAAAAGCCCAAATCCTGTTTAATATGGCATTTGCTTATCGCAATATTGAATGCAGCAAAAAAGCAACTGAGCTATATGCCCGGATCCAAACACTGGATATCCCCGAAAGCAGGAAAGAGCAAGCCAGAGAATTCGCCGCCGATTGCCTTTAATACTGATCTTACTTGAAATTTTCCGTTTCGGCGCGGCTCAAGAGCTTTCAGCCGCCAGCGTCCAGCAACAGCTTTATCACCGCGGCTATGTAGGATAACTTGACCCAATGAATACTCGCGGCATAAAAGCAGCCCGCGGCCGTCGCGGAATAATCATACCCGTTGGGTATAGAAACAAAGTGAATCGCGCAGATCAGACTCAGGCTTACTTGCCGCAATAATCAATCAGGCGGGCAATTTCGCTGCGTAAATCGTGCCGATTGACAATCATATCGATAAATCCATGCTCCAGCAGGAATTCGGATCGCTGGAAGCCTTCGGGAAGCTCGATTTTGATGGTCTGCTGAATCACCCGCGGCCCGGCAAATCCAATCAGGGCATTGGGCTCGGCAATAATAATATCCCCCAGCATTGCAAAACTGGCCGCCACACCACCGGTGGTCGGGTCGCTCAGCAGTGAAATATACAGGCCGCCCTTTTCATCCAGCCGTGCCAATGCGGCACTGGTCTTGGCCATCTGGGACAGCGAGACCAGCCCTTCGTGCATCCGTGCCCCGCCCGAACACGACACCACCACAAACGGCAGGCCTTCCTCAATGGCGATATCCACCCCGCGGCAGAATTTCTCGCCGACGACCATACCCATCGAACCGCCCAGAAAATTAAAATCCATCACCGCCAGCACCGCCCCGCGGCCCTTGATAAAGGTCTTGCCCACGAGGATCGCCTCATGCGTGGCGGTCTTGGCCGGGTCAAACCCGATGCGGTCTTTATAGGACTTATCACCCCAGGTAAAGCCCAGCGGATCACTGCTGCCCAAATTGGCCCCAATCTCTTCAAAGGTTCCCTCGTCGGCAAGCTGGCGCACCCGTGTCGGTCCATCCACACGGAAATGACAGCCGCAATCCGGACACACGTTGAGATTTTCCTCGACGGTCTTGCGGTACAGCATCTGCTGACAGGAGGAGCAGGACATCCAGAGGCCGGCCGGAACCTCTTTACGCGGTTTCAGTGAAAATCCATTCCATCCTGCTTTTTTATTTTTTGCCATAGTTATACTGATCGTACTTGAAATTTCCTGGTTCGTCGCGGCTAAGTACAGCGGCATCAACCACGTGCTGCGTTGGCTCGCGGAATAATCATACCCGTTGGGTATATTATTCTAAACTCAAAGGCATCATAATCTTTGATATCCGTTCAGGCCGCAGGCCTGTCCGCATTTTTGCCTTTTTATTTTTAACTTTTACCTTTTCTTACCGCGGTTAACAGCGCATTCATCGCCGCCGCACGGTCGGGCTGTCCAAAAATGGCGTTGCCCGCCACAAACGTGTCGGCGCCGTAATCGCGTGCCTTGACAATCGTATCGGCATAAATGCCGCCATCGACTTCAATCCGCACGTTGGGCCCGACGACCTCCCGCACACGCCGGCACTTCTGGGCTGCATCCTCCATGAATGCCTGTGCTCCGAAACCGGGATTGACCGTCATCACCAGCACCATATCGCACAGCGGGGCGACTTTTTCAATCGTCCCGACCTCGGTCGCCGGATTCAGCGTAATGCCGACCTGGGCACCCAGACCGCGAAGGGTCTTGACAAACTCTTCCGGCTGCCTGACGGTTTCAATATGAAACGTAATCAAATCCGCACCCGCCTTGATAAACGCCTCCGCATAACGTTCGGGCTCGCTGATCATCAGGTGTGTATCGAGAAAGGCATCGGTGCACTTGCGGATCCACTTGACCACGACCGGTCCAAGGGTGATATTAGGCACAAAATGGCCGTCCATCACATCCAGATGCACCATCTTCGCCCCGGCCTGCGTGACCTGGGCAATTTCGGACGCCAGGTTTGCAAAGTCCGCACTCAGTATCGACGGCGACAGCTCGCATGTCCCGGCGGGTGGCAATTTTCGCAAGTTCATCATGGTCTTAACGATCTGTTGTGGATAAAAAGAATGGGTCCGCCGCGAACGACAAACCCATTCATTATAACAATTTTACTTCTCGTCCAGGATATCAATGGCCTTGAACTTCTTGCCTTCCATGAACTCGAGACTGGCGCCGCCGCCGGTGGAGACATGCGTCACCTTATCCGACAGCTTCATCTTCTTGATGGCGCTGGCACTATCGCCGCCGCCGATGATACTCTTGGCGCCTTTGCCGGTTGCGTCCGCAACCGCCTGAGCAACGGCCTTGGTGCCTTCATCAAACGGCTTCATTTCGAACACGCCCATCGGGCCGTTCCAGACAACCGTCTTGGCATCAGCCAGTTTTTCGACGAACAGCTTGCGTGTCGCAGGACCGATATCCATGCCCTGCCATTCATCCGGGATATCGCCGGAAACAACCTGATTCTCAGCGTTTTCCTTGAATTCTTTGGCGATGACGGTATCGACCGGCAATACCAGTTCGCACCCGGCCGCTTTAGCCTTGCCGTACAGCTCTTTGGCCTTTTCGATGAAATCATCTTCACACAGGCTCTTGCCGACCTTTTTGCCATCGGCCTTGAAGAACGTATATGCCATCGCGCCGCCGATGAGGATGCGGTTGACCTTGGACAGCAGGTTTTCAATCACCGCCAGCTTGTCCGACACCTTGGCACCGCCCAGAATCGCCACGAACGGCCGGACCGGATTATTGATGGTGTCACCGAGGAACTTCAATTCTTTTTCGACCAGGAAACCGACCACTTTGGGCTTATTGCCCATAAGCTGCGGCACGGTCAGCATGGAAGCATTATCGCGATGAGCCGTACCGAAGGCATCATCCACATAGACATCGCCCAGTTCGGCAAGCTGCTTTGCAAAATCATCTTTTTCCTTGCGAAGAGCGGCGTCTTCCTTGGCCTTTTTATCTTTGATTTCTTCGGCCTTATAGAACCGAACATTTTCCAGCAGCAGCACCTCGCCATCCTTGAGCGCCATGGCCTTGGCCTTCACATCGGGACCAATGCAGTCATCGGCGAACACCACAGGCCTGCCCAGAAGCTCAGACAGGCGCTTGGCCACCGGCTTCATCGTAAACTCCAGCTTCTTTTCGCCGTCGGGCCGGCCCAGATGGCTCATCAGAATCACCCGTCCGCCTTTTTCAACAATCGTCTTGATCGTCGGCAGGGCCATGACAATGCGGTTGTCGGAGGTGATGTTTCCCTGAGCGTCGATGGGAACGTTGAAGTCCACACGCATCAGGACGCGTTTGCCTTTGACATCAATATCTGCAACAGTTTTCTTTGCCATATTCGTCTTCCCTATTATACTGAATTTTACTTGAAATTTCCCGTTTCGTCGCGGCTAACTGCAGCAGCTTAACCACGTGCTTCTTTTACTCGCGGAATAATCATACCCGTTGGGTATAATCAGTTATCCCTAATAAAAAAAAGCCTGTCATTCAACAGGCTTTCTTAAACCTTTGTTATTTCGCCATCTTCTTGAGCAGGTCAATGGTACGATTGGAATAACCCCATTCGTTGTCATACCAGCTTACCAGCTTGAAGAAATTCTTGTTCAGTTCAACGGCGGAACCGGCATCGAAGATCGACGAGCGGGCATCATGAATGAAGTCGCTGGATACCACTTCGTCCTCGGTATAGCCGAGAATGTCCTTCAGATAGGTTTCACTGGCCTTCTTCATGGCAGCCTTGATCTCGGCAAGCGAGGTGTCTTTGACGGTCTTGAAGGTCAGGTCAACCACCGACACGGTCGGAACCGGAACGCGGAACGCCATACCGGTCAGTTTGCCTTTGACTTCGGGCAATACCAGGCCGACGGCCTTGGCGGCACCGGTGGTCGAGGGGATAATATTCTGAGCCGCGGTACGGCCGCCTTTCCAGTCTTTCTTGGACGGGCCATCGACGGTCTTCTGAGTGGCGGTATAAGCATGAACCGTGGTCATCAGACCTTCGGCCAGGCCAAAGCCTTCTTTGAGCAGCACATGCACAACCGGGGCTAAGCAGTTGGTGGTGCAGGAAGCATTGGATACGATATGGTGCTTGGAACCATCATACTTGTCGTCATTGACGCCCATTACGACGGTGATATCCTCACCTTTGGCGGGTGCGGTAATCAGGACTTTCTTGGCGCCGGCATCGATATGGCCTTTTGCCTTTTCGGCGGCGGTAAACAGGCCGGTGGATTCAATCACCAACTGTACACCCAGCTTGGCCCACGGCAGTTCAGCCGGGGTCTTGGCGCTGACGACAAGAATATCTTTGCCGTTGACCACCAGCACATCGTCGGCCTCTTTGTCCGGCGTGGACTTCTTGGAGCTGACGGTACCATTGAACTTGCCCTGAATGGAGTCATACTTCATCAGGTAAGCCAGGTTGTCGGCCGGAACAATATCACCCACCGCTACCACGTCAAACTGGGTGCCCAGCAATCCCTGCTCGACCAGAGCACGGAAAACAAGCCGACCGATACGGCCAAAACCGTTAATCGCAATCTTTGTCGCCATAAAATGTCTCCTTTAATATAGAGGTTTCAATTTATCAGTATCACCAGACCATCTTGGTTTGGTTTTATCAGAATCTTGTTCAGTTGTTGCTTTTGCATCAAGGGCGTACTCTCTCCGCCGTTGCAGTGCTCAAAGAGTCCACAATGTAAGGATAATCCGCTCTCTTGTCAAGAATCTTTCACCTGAGAATAGCATAAAATCAAGATATCACGACACGCAAAGTCTTATATTTTATTCTGATAATTGTTGACTTTTTCGGTTCAATTTCAAATAATCATTGAAACAAAATCTCAGGGTAATAGTCAGATAGGGAATGAAGGATATAAACTTGAATATAAGGAGACTTTAAAATGGCACAAGTAAAGACATGTTATACCTTTTTTATTCTGGTTATTGCTGTTATTCTGTCCGGCTATCAAAACTCACAAAAGGCTCCCATACCAACCCCTGTTCAATCTCAAGCGGAGACTCCCGCAGAAAAACCCTGCGGCGGACAGTCATCCGCCAAAGATCCATGGGTTTATAAGCACCATGCCCAATGGGATTTGCCCGGAGCGGCCGTGCCGGAAGTTTTTGCCGCCGCCAAAAAAGTCCTGATCGAAGAATGGAAAATGCCCGGCAGCATCGACCGC
Source organism: Phycisphaerales bacterium UBA7708 (assembly GCA_002482415.1). GTDB lineage: Bacteria > Planctomycetota > Phycisphaerae > Sedimentisphaerales > Anaerohalosphaeraceae > Anaeroglomus. The sequence goes on along the minus strand of DLFY01000055.1, from coordinate 6,303 downwards.
AACAGCAGCGAAAATCGCTATGTCGATTTCCTCAGCGCCTCCTTTGAAGTACAATCTGCTATGAGTACGGCCTTTACCCTGTCCGTCGTAAAGCTCAATGAAAATACCTGCCGGTTGGCCATTGATGCAAAATCCGCTAAACTTCCCGAAGCCCAGCTTGAAGAACACTGTTCTCTGATGTATGACGGGATTGTGGACTGTTTAAATGAAGTGCCGCAGCAAAAACAGGAAAAAAAGCGAAGCCTCTATCTGAACAATGTCAATTATTATCTAATCGAGAATTATTCATTCGATGCCCCCGTAAAAAAAACACACGATGCAGCAGCGGCCTTGCTCAAACAGATGTCGATTGCCAAAGCGGATTCAAGCTGCGACGACCTGGCGGCTCGCATTGGATTTCGAACCGGCAATAATACCCTGCTGTTGATGGAGCTGAATCTGGCAGGAGTCAATACGACACAATTATCATTGTACGCAGGGCTGGAGTCAGACATGGCCAAATCAAAACTATGGGGCGACATCCTCGTTGATCGCCTGCGTCAGTACATGGCAGAACCGCCATCACCGGAAAAGACACTTGAGATTGCAGAGTCCAATCCCGTTCCGAGACAATATTATGGCCAGGGGCGTTCACCGTCCGTAATCTCTAAAGGGATGGAATACCCTTATTCCGTCGATCAGATCACTGATGCGCTGCTGAATGCGCTTCAATATCAGTTAAAAATAACGATCAAGGACTGCTCGCGCGATGCGTTGGCTTCGAAAACAACGTTTAAGTCCGCCAATTCCTCGGATTGGTGGATTGATGTCTCTCAGATTGATTCTGCCCGAAGCAAGGTCCTGTTCTCGGCAACAGCGATTTTTAGCGACGATTTCGAAAAATATATGATGGGGATCATCCAGGCTCTGGAAACACAACTGCAACAGACCGCCCAGCCCGCAGAATCGAATATCTAACCTCCAGACGAGGGAGAAATTCTATGACACCTTTCAAAGCCGTCTTTATCCGGATTTTGACATGCTTGTTATTGATCACGCTGCTTGCGGCCGGGGGATGCCGTAAAAAGAGTAAACCTGTACCTTCCGGCCTGACACCTGCTGAACAAGCCGCCAAAGAGAAAGATTTCCTCAGTGATCCAAGTACCATCCTCAGCTCGCTGGAAGAAACCACGATTTCAAAACTGGTTATTCCTGAAGAGAATTTCCCATCATTTATCCGGCGTATGCAATACAACAAAAAAAAGACCCTTAAACAGGCACGTATAACCCTTGAAAGCCGTGACTATCTTGTTCTTTTGGGTGAAACACCAACAGGTGATTTCAGCCTGTATGATATCCAGAAACAACAGGCACCAAGGTGGTGGGGAGCGTGGAGTT
>DLFY01000055.1:0-4920 GCA_002482415.1 Phycisphaerales bacterium UBA7708 | reverse complement strand
TACGAATTTCTCACAGTGAACAACGGCACCCAGATCGCCGCCCGGCCATATCAGGGTGATATGGGCATCATCAAAATCGGCTCCGGCGGCCGAGACCTGAAGAACATGGAGTTCAGCGGCTCGCTCAGGGATGCATCCTGGTCCTCTGCGGCGGTGGGCCATCTTAATGACGATCTCTGGCCCGAACCCGGCCAGGAATTTTCCATCCCCGTCGGTGATTACACACCTTATATTATGAATATCACATACGACAACCTTAAAATCTGCATTTCCGATAATTACCATACCAATGCCGAAGGCCAGAAACGGGGCCCGGATCGAAAAACGGTCCATGGCATCACCATTCGCAAAGATCAGCCGTATATCCTGGATTTTTCCACGCCCCCGGTGGTTGTATTCGACCAGCCATCCAGAGAGCAGGACACCTTCCATCCGGGCGACGAAATCAAATTTGCCGCCGTCCTGGTGGATCCAAAACTGGACATCATGATCCGCGGACTCCAGGACACCGCCGCTCAAGAGGACAAACTCATTGACGCCCCTAACCCTTCTGTGCGAAAACCAGACAAATCGCTGGAACCCACCGTCGTCATCACCCGTGCCGATGGCGAAATCGCTGCCGAAGGCACGATGCCCTTTGGGTGAGCCGGCACCTGCGGGTACACGTGGCGTGTACCAGACGATTTTGAAATCAACGGCAACCAGGAAGAACTGACCGCAACTGTCACCTATGATANNGAAGCTCTACGGCAAAGTTACCGCCTCACGAAAAATAAAAATCCTCAGAAAATAAAAAAAGCCCCGCCTGGCAGCCGTCAGGCAGGGCTTTGGATATTGAATCAGGATTCCCTAATACACATACAGGGAAAAATATCCGCTTTGGCCAGGAACCCCTGCGATACGAATCAGAACCTCCTGTCCGGCCGTCATCGTATATTGCTCCGTAATCCAGCCCGTACCGGAATCGACCATGTTGCACAGGATTTCTGTTCCCGGGCAGCCGGATGCATCATACAGGGTGAAAGTCTTTTGACCCGGTAAATACCGTCCGTTAAGCTGGAAATAAAACGTACCATCCTGCGGCGCCGTAAACCGATACCACAGGTCCTGCGAATCGTCCGTCCCGCAGGAAGAGATATCCGATCCGCCTGCAAGCAACGTGCTGTCATCAACCCAATACCATCGCCCTATCATTTCCGCACTGGCACAGTCATCATTAGCCGGCAGCGGCGCTCCTTCGGTGATCTGAAACTGGTAATCCCCACGGTCACCATAGCTGCTGCCAACGGCAATATAGTACAGACTGCCGGCCTCCAGTAAAACCGGCATTTCCGACTGCGGCCAGCAATTGGGACCATTATCATTATAATCCAGAATAGTGATGGACGCATCATACAGTTCGATCATGGTATCAAAACTGCTCCCGCACAGGCTCAGCGTATAATAATTAGTGGTCGTCGGCACAAACCAATACCATACATATCCATCTCCGACAGACCCTTCCGTATTGCCGGTGTACACGGCTTCTTCAAAGGCCTCCTGTGCGGACCAATAGTCGTCGTTGGCCGGCCTCGCTATCGGCGTCACTGCCAAACGCATATTGCCGCGCTGGCCGCTGGAACTGTCGATTCTGAAGAAATAGGTTGTTCCGGCCCAGCAATCCACCATGAGCTGCGACTGAAGTCCGCAATAATCTTCGTTTTCCCCCCAGTAATATCCCGGGCAGGTATCGGCGTAATCATAATACACTGTCAGCCATGTATCAAAATCACTGCCGCACAGACTGACCGTATAACGTCCATCCGTATTCGGCGTCATTTTATACCACAACTCTCCCGCCGCGGTGTCTATGGTGTTCTCCTCATAGACCAGTCCGGGCAGAACCAGGAACGCCGTCTCGCACGTCTGATTATCCGCCGGCGGGGCCTCCCACAGCCAGTTTTCAGCCATAATTGCCAGATCTTCGAGGTTGACTTTGCGGTCTTTGCTGATGTCGGCGACATTATTCCGCCCTGCGGCAATTTCCATCGACACGGCAAATTCGCCGTGGACGGTACCGCTGCCGACCGATTTATTAAAATACACCTGGGCATTCCCGCCAAGATAGATTCCTATGGTATCACCTACGCGGGCAATAAAATCAACCGTATCTTCCATAGAATCGTCAGCGGTGAAATACAATCCACTGGAGGAATAGATAATGGTGTTCATATCGGGCGTCGAATCATTCGGATTACTGTTGATCGTCACGGTAATCGCCCTGCCGGTATTATTTTCATTAAAAAAGAGCTGTCCGCCCGTCCCGCTGATTTGGGATACCGCCGCCCAGCCCAGCCGTACCTTCACCGCAGTTCCCGCCGGTTCGCCATCCGAGACAATTTTATAATGCAGTCCGAATGGCTGGCTGTTGTAATAACTCGCTGCAAACTGAGAAAAGGACTGAAGGAACGAATCGGTTGTTGTCGAATCCCCCTGTGCCCCAAGACTGATATTGACCAGCGCCGCGCCATTGACCACGGTGTTAATGCATTCGACAGACTGATTGCCCCAGGCCGTACTGATGGACTCACCATTAGCCGCCCAGACCTGGTCGGGGTGGACCTGCGTTTCCCACCGCCAGGTCGGACTGCCGGGGCTGTAAGGATCGGATTCGGTTGCGTTATAGGTGTAGCCGCCCGCCCCGCACCACATCTGCCCCGTTTCCTTTTGAAAATGAGCCGCTGACACAAATGGAACACAAATTAGAATGAATGTAATTAAGATGTTTTTCATCAGCTTTCTCCGGTTAACACATATTTTAAAAATCTCACAAATATTTATAAATCCTATGAAATTATCGGACTAAATACAATCCATATTTATACTGACTCACAAAGGTAATCTGTGTTTATTTCAGTATTTCTTTATCACTCCTTGACCATCCCCGCCGAACGAATAAGATACTGTGTAATGGAATCTTAATTGGATGCGATTAGTACCTATTATCTCCCGTATTTGGGAAATTTGTACCAGAGATGCAAAAAGTGAATTCAACATCACTTATCAATCCGGAAAGGACATGATGAATGCATTGCAATAGAGTTTCACGCCGGCAGTTTTTGAGATCCACCGCTGCGTGGACCGGCGGAATCGTCTTAAGCGGACTAACTACCTCTTGTAAAACCGGCCTTGCCGGAACTCCGACAGCCCATCGGGAATCCCGCCCCAATATCCTGTTCCTGGCCGTTGACGATTTGCGTACCCAGTTAAATTGCTATGGTCACAAAGAAACACTATCGCCGGCCATCGACCAGCTCGCCTCGGAAGGCATTGTCTTTGGGCGAGCCTATTGTCAGGTTCCCGTCTGCGGTGCATCACGGGCCAGTCTGATGACGGGAATCCGACCTAATTACCCAGCACGCTTTACCGAAGCCGGAAGCCGTGCCGACCAGGATACCCCCAAAGCGATCACGCTGGCCGAACATTTCAAAAATAATGGCTACCATACCATCTCCAATGGCAAAATTTTTCACTACGTTGCCGACAGTGCCGACAGTTGGAGCGAAAAACCCTGGCGCGTGTATGATTACGACACCGACAAACAAGGCGACTGGGGTGCTTACCATTTTGACAAAATCTGGCTGAATCCGGCGTCCAAACAGGCTGTCAATCCCAAAACCGGACGCGGCCCGTTTTGGGAAATGGCTGACGTCCCGGACCATGCTTACGATGACGGCAAAACAGCCGAAAAGACCATCGAGGACCTGCGACGAATGAAAGCCGGGAATCAGCCGTTCTTCATCGCCTGCGGATTCTCCAAACCGCATCTGCCATTCAATGCGCCCAAAAAATATTATGACCTGTACAATCCGGACGAAATTAACCTGGCCGACAATCGCTTTGCTATCGCCGGCAAACCGCCGGAATGTACAAATTCCAGTGAAATCAACAGCTACAGCCTTGTCTCTGGCTGGCCGGACAAGGAAGCCTTTCATCGGCAGGCTCGACATGCGTATTATGCCTGCGTCAGCTACGTCGATGCGTTAATAGGAAAAATCCTGGCGGAATTGAAAACACTTGATCTGGATAGGAATACCATCATTGTCCTGTGGGGTGATCACGGATGGCATCTGGGCGAACACAATTTCTGGGGCAAACACAATACGCTCAATAACGCCCTCCAGGTCCCGCTGATTGTCCGGGTACCGGGTTCCAGGCAGAATTTGCGAACTGACGCCCTGGTGGAATTCGTGGACATCTATCCGTCGCTGTGTGAGTTTGCAGGCTTGCCGTATCCGGACAGTCACACCCTTGATGGCAAAAGTTTTGTACCGTTGCTGAACAATCCGAATCAGCCTTGGAAAGAAGCCGTTTTCAGCCAGTGGAAAAAGGCCAAAGCCGTCAAAACCGACCGCTATCTCTACACAGAATGGTCCAGCGGCAGTAAAATGCTTTTCGATCACCTGTCCGACCCGCAGGAGAATATCAATATCGCCGATCAACCTGAAGCAGCCGATACCGTGGCTCACTTAAGTTCACTGCTGAAAACAAGTTAAACCACGGAAAGACCTTGCCTGCGAGGGCGTCGCAGACGCCTCCGGAAGAGTTTAAATCCGCAGGAAGATTTTCTTGCGATACAGAATGAACAGAAATGCGAGTTCGCACACCAGAACCCCGGCACTGAGCACCACCGGCGTCAGCGGCTCTCCCGCCAGACGCCCCAGACCGCCGAAGAAAAACTCCGCCATCGTGCGGAAATTGACCATCCGATGAGCCACCAGATAAATCGTCAGCGGATTGACGCCGATCAATAGAAATGGGAAAAACACACGTCTTATACCCCATACATCAACAACCAGGTAAAAAACCGTCAGCAGCAGCAAAGCCCATCCGGCTGCATAAATCACGAATGAACTGGTCCAGAGTTTTTTAATCATTGGG
>DLFY01000294.1 GCA_002482415.1 Phycisphaerales bacterium UBA7708 | reverse complement strand
CCTTTGGACAGAACAAAGTCAACCTCTTGATGACCTTCATTCCAGTAACAGACCTCCACCTGGCTTCCTTTAGACGTATTCACCAGATGCGCACCGACCGCAGATTCCACAACCCGCCCCCACATTTTATGGTCTTGTCTGACTGTATTATAATCCATTCCCATCAAGGCACTGATCAAACCGGTATTCAATGCAATCAGCTTCGGGCTGGAGGCTTTGCGGCGAAGCGTTTGCCCCGCATATTTCCCAAGTCCAATCAGTAATCCAGCCCCTGATAACAGGTGTAAATAATGAGCCAGCGTCGTCGTATTTCCGGCATCCTGAAGCTGTCCAATCATTTTTTGATAAGATAAGATTCTGCCGGAATACTCACATCCGAGCAAAAACAAACGTCGAAGCAGTGCAGGCTTATCTACACGTGTCAAGAGTAAAATGTCTCTGGAAACCGTCGTTTCAATCAACGAATCCTGTATATAGGAAGACCATCGTTGGAAATTCTGACGAAGCTCTGCGGCTCCTGGATAGCCGCCAAAAAAGATATACTCATCCACGCTGTATTGAAAGCAATCCCGCATTTCAGGATAAGACCAGTGTGTTGTCTGAATCAGCTCAAATCTGCCGGCCAGGCTTTCAGTCAATCCTTTCTGCATCAGCAACGGCGAGGAACCAAGCAAGATCACCTTCAGCTCAACATTATTGCGAGTGTCTTCATCCCACAGATACNNATACTTGACTGTCTCGGACCAATTGGGTATTTTTTGAATTTCATCGATCATGAGAACAAAAGCATCCGATCTGTTGTTATCTCGTGTTCTCAGACGGGCGGTATCCCACTGCTGCGCCAGCCACGTTTTATCCTGCAATGTGAATTCATCTGCTGACACATACAAACAATTATGGCCTATTTTATCTGTTAATTGTCTAACCAGCGTGGTTTTGCCAACCTGCCTTGGGCCTAAGAGAATCTGGATAAACTTTCGCTTTTCCAGCGTTCTTTCATACAAAATATTAAATATGGGCCTTTTATAAATCGTCATATCTATTTATTATAAAATGAATTATGAATTTGCTCAATATGCTGAGCAATTTTACTCAACATGGCTCGCAAAATCAAACAAATTATTTACAGACATACTATTGCTATTTTTAGATTTATAAAATTGAAGCAGAATTCAATTGGATCAGTTGGTATTCCGGCCTGCCAGTTGATAGACTTCGCTGCCGGCCAGGAGGAATGCACCGAGGGTGTAATCCTCGAAATTCGGCACGCGGCCATACGTAACCGGCTGGGAATCGGAGGGCTGCTTTCCGGTGCCCTGGACATAACCGAGAAAGCCATTGGGGTGGACACTGTCGCTGACCATGCCATTCCAGGCCCTGACGACGGCGGGCAGATAGTCCTTTTCGCTCAGGATGCCCTGATTGATGCCCCAGGCCATCCCGTAGGTGAAAAAGGCGGTGCCGGACAGTTCCTTGCCGCCGAAGTTGTCGGGGTCGTGCAGGCTGACATTCCAAAAGCCATCGTCCCGCTGGACCGCTTTAATAGCGGCAGCCATCTCTTTGAAGGTCGTCAGATATTCCTGGCGATGCGGGGCGTTTTCCGGGATTATATCCAGCACGCGGGTCAGGGCTGCGAACACCCAGCCGTTACCGCGAGACCAGTAGCAATCTTCGCCGTTGGGTTCCTTGTACGGCGGGTCAAAATCTTTGTCACGCCACCACAGGTGGTCTTCGGGATTGTACAATCCATGGGTGCCGTGGCGGGTCTTGGTGTACATGTACAATTGGTACATCTTCTCGAAATACCGGTCATCCTTATAAACCACGCCGAGTTTGGCGAAAATCGGCATCGACATCTGGAGGGCATCGATCCACCACCAGTCGTCATTAATATCGCTGTTGACCATGTTATCGATGCATTCGCGGATGGGAGCAATTCGATTGGGCTGCGGGTCAATCAGATACAGGTCAATATAGGTCTGGCCGCAGCACTGGTCGTCGGCATTGCGGGTTTTGTTGCCGCTGCGAAAAGACCACTGATGCGCATCGGCCCAGGCGACGGCGTAATCGTAATACTTTTTCTGGGCATCAAGGGCGTACAAATCCATCAGACCTTCATAATATACGGCACGGGTCCAGATATTGCTGGGGCGTTTTTTGTCAGTGATGATGGGAATACCCGGATCCGGCCATTTGGCCATAAAGTAACTATTGGTCAGGGTCATTTTAGCCAGGATGTCGCTTTGTGCGGGTAATGACAGTGTTTTTGTCTTTTTTGATTCAGATGTGGAACATGAGGAACAAAAAATCGCCACTAATCCCGCGACTAAAAGATACGCTGAGCCATTCCGTAAGATTCCCTGTTTCATTGCCGTCTCCCGTCTGAAATTCACTCACATTGGTCAAGGCTTCCGGGCCTTTAGACTGTATCCGTTCGATACAGAACGGGCCTGATTATCGTCGGTTGGAATTGGCTGCGTCAAGTAAAATTATATACAATATGGGATGCCGGAGCATCCCTTGTGGAGGTTTATTCATGCACCCGATGATCAGACTTTTAGCGGAAGAATCGCCGAGAGGCTGTTTTGGCCTGCCGCAGAATGTACGGTGATTTGCCCTTCATGCTGGTTGGCGATTTGCTGTGCCAGCATTATTCCAATACCGGTGCCGAACCGCTGTTTGTGGGTTTCATGGGGTGTAAACAGCTGTTTGCCAAACTCCGGCGTATAAGGCTCGCCATTGTCAGAGACACAGATTTCAAACTGGTTTTCAGGTGCCATATATCGGGTTTGAATGGTGACCACGCCCGCCTCTTCTGGAACCTGGTCAATTGCATTCAACAGCATGTTCAAGGTCATCAATCCAATCCGTTCCGGATCGATGTTCACTTCAGGCAATGCTGAATCCAACTGAGCCTGCAATTTAAATTTTTTAATCTGACCGATGGATTTCAGCGAATTGAGCATCCGCTTCAATTCCTCATTCAGGTTACAGGGACATTTTTCGAGATTCTGCTTTTTGGTATAATCGAGAATGTCCATCAGATTCTTTTTCATGCGTTTGACATTCTGACTCAGAATTGGCCAGCCTTTCTCAACTTTATCCATCTGTTTTAACTGGAATGCATAGTCAATCACTTCCGCCGCCCCGCCTACCATCTGAAGGATATTTTTCAGGGCATGGGACAACTCCCGAAGGGCCTTGCCTGCCTGAGCATAATGCCTGTCTTTTTCATCNNGCATCCATCTGTGCGGACTGTTCAATAGATTCAAGCAATTGTACCTCGCTCATAGCGAATTCCTTATATTGAATGGTTTGCTTGCAATTTCCTGGCTGTTTTCACCCTCTGATATCGAATATTTGGTATGCTTTCTTTATCGAAGAGTAAATAAAATCGATAGCGGGTCAGGCAGGAGTGTCTGCAGCGACACCGCCGTCCGATAATAAAGACCTAAAAATACCAGCCCTGATTGACCATCTGGAGGAATTAATTAACTGGATTGCATAATTGACCGATTGAATAAATATCGAATTCCGATTTTTTGGCAGGATAAACTTATGTCTGATTTAAAAACAAAACGAATGACCGCGGCGGAAGTCCTGATTGTGCTTTTAATCATTGGCGCCCTCGCTTCCATTTCGATGCCTCGGATGTCACACAGCGCAACGCTGGACCGTCAATCCGTTTGCAAATCCAACATCGAATTGTTAAATTCCGCCGTGGAACTGTACAGCTCAGAAAAAGGCTTCTACCCTGCTTCGATGTCCGATGTATTAAACAATAAGGAATTCTTCCCTGCAGGCACACCCAAATGTCCTCTGGGCGGAACATACATTCTTAAATCGGATCACAGCGTGGTTTGCTCCCATCCTTAATACGCCATTGGCTTGATTCGCTGTCCAAAGAAAAAAGCCAGACTCCAAACTGGAATCTGGCTTCGGAGGAGGGTGAT
>DLFY01000311.1 GCA_002482415.1 Phycisphaerales bacterium UBA7708 | reverse complement strand
TGCAGGAAGTTCCCGGTTCCGGACGAAGCACCAATGCCATCTATCACTTTGATGAGAATTTCCGTGACAGTTCAGGCAATGGCAATAATCCGCTGATGTATGGAGCACCGAAGCTGGCCGCAGTGCAAGACGGCAAAGTCCTTGTTCTGGATGGCAAAGACGATTACCTGGTGCTGCCGACACATATCGGCGAATGCGCGGATTTCACGTTTGCCGCCTGGGTCTATTGGAACGGCGGCAATGCATGGCAGCGTATCTTTGATTTCGGAAACAATACCACGCAATATATGTTCCTGACGCCTTCCTCCGTCAGCAATACCCTGCGTTTTGGGATTACGACTTCCGGCAGTGGTTCCGGAGAGCAGCAGGTCAATACCACCAGCCTGCCTGTGGGGCAATGGACGCATGTGGCCGTTACCCTCAACGGCAATGTCGGAACGATTTATGTCAATGGTTCGCCGCGGGTAAGCAGTTCCTCGATGACGCTCAATCCATCCGATTTTCAGCCATCGAAAAATTACATCGGCAAGAGCCAGTGGCCCGACCCGCTGTTCAATGGAATGATCGATGATGTGAGGATTGCGGATTATGCACTGAATGCCGCCCAGATTGCCGAGCTGATGACCACAACCCAGCCGGGGCAGTTTATCACGGCGCCCCTGAATATTGTCAGCAGCACTGCCGGGGCGGAACAGTCGGGCAATCCTGCGGTCAATTCCTATGACCGCAGCCGAAGCACGCGCTGGGCCAATGATGGTACGGTGGCCACTGCCTGGATTAAATACGACCTGGGCAGAGTGTCTGACATTAATCAAATCAAAGTACGGTTTAATAATGGTGCGTCGCGCACACACCCCGTTCGGATTGATATTGATGGTGTCCAGGTCTTCAGCGGCAATACGACGACGACCACCGGCTACTGGCAAACCTCGTTTGCCCCCGTGCGCGGCCGTTATGTGACGATTACCATGACCGGAAACAACAGTGCCGGCAGCGGCTGGTTCAGTATTCTGGAGTCGCAGATATGGAGCCCGCTCAATACAAGGCCATCCTTCAACACAGGCGTTATTGCCGAAATGGATGCGACTGAGTTGGCGGCGTATAACAGCATTCTTACGGATGATGCCGGCGATCCGGAGGGCGGTTTGCTGACATTCAGCAAAGATGCAGGTCCCGATTGGCTGAAGGTGTCGCCGGACGGCACGCTGTCGGGCGTCCCGCAGGATTCGGATGTCGGAGCCAATGTCTTTACTGTACGTGTTGTCGATCCTGCAGGTTTTTACGATACCGCCGACATGACCATTCAGGTGGCCAATGTCTATTCCGGCGTGCGGGGGATGGAAGACTTATACGGGCTTGCCGCCCGATGGCTGATGCTGGATTGTGTGGATATGCCCGCCTGTCAGGGCGCCGATTTGAATGGCGACAGGAATGTCGATATGTCGGATGTTTCGGTGCTGGCCAATCACTGGCTGTCTGACGAAGCCCTTCAACTGCATCTGACATTGGATGACACCAGCGGCGAAATCGCCGTGGATGACTCGCTCTATCAGCGTTCGGGTCTGCTGGTCAACGGTCCGGTCTGGACTTCCGGAGTGGCCGGCGGAGGTTTGAGTCTGGATGGCACGGATGACTATGTTGTGGTTGCCAATTATCAGGGCGTACCGGGTTCTGATTCGCGGACTTGCACGGCCTGGGTGAAAACATCGCCGTCCGGTCTGGATCAGATGATTGCATCCTGGGGGACTGCCCAGGCCGGTCGCAAGTGGATGTTCCGAATCCAGCCGACAGGGGAGCCGGCAGTAGGGGTCTGGGCTGGTTTTGCGAAAGGCAATGTGTCTATTGCGGATAATCAATGGCATCATATCGCAGCGGTTCTGAATAGTGATGAAACGCCGACGGTGGATGAGATTCAGATTTATGTGGATGGACAATTACAGGCTGCGGTCGCAAACAATACCCAGCAAATCAATACATCCGACAGCGAACGGGTTTATCTGGGTGTTCTGGACACAGGAACACTTCAAAACTACTTCAGGGGCTTGCTGGATGATGTCCGGATTTATAACCGTGCATTGACTGCCGAAGAAATTGCGGCACTGATTGAATAATCACATTTTTCGGCGAAAGCCGACTTATGTACAGAATCCGATGTGATACAGGATATATCATGGTTGGTATTGCCATGTTATATAATTTGTAATCTTTTGCTCTCCGGATTATTACTGATTGCGTTAACATGGATAAAAAGGGTATAATCTGATCATCGTGTAACGAGGGTGTCGAAAAAAACTTTGGAGGATAGAAAAGCGATTTCAAATCTGGCAAGCCTGCTTTGAGAGTGGGGAAGGTCTGTGAGCCTCTCCGATATTATTTTCAAACACCGGCCCATCCATGCAGTTTTCCGTGACAGCAATATCCGTATTCGCTTCTGTTTTGCAGGCAAATGCGTAAATGCTCCATAAGATCAGCGAGCTGTTGCAATTAGCTAATTGTATTTTAGACCTTTTGTGAACTAAATGATAACAGGAATCGGTATGAAAAAAGCAAATTTGGTCTGGATGGTTTGTATCACTGTTTCTGTGGTGTATGCCGGGTCGCTGAATCCGCCGGCGGCGCCTGAATTGACGATGAAGACATTAATGGAAATCGAACCGCGGACGCCGGTCGAGTGGCTGGGGGGAGACCCCAATACGATGTTTATTATTGACCAGCCGGGTTCGTATTACCTGACCGGCACGATTTTTGCCGACCCGATGAAACAGACCTGTATTGCCGTCAATGCCAGCGGGGTGGTGCTGGATTTGAATGGCTTTGCGATTGAAGGTCTGGAAGGAACACTGGCGCGGACGGCGATTCAGGTCAATGGCGATGACCGCCGGAGTGTCTGGATTAAAAACGGCTCTATCCTGAACTGGGTGGAGGGGATCTTTGGGCCGGAGGCGGATGGCATAACCTGTTCGGACCTTCAGATTCACTGTGTCTATTGGGGCGACCGGGGTATCTGGCTGGGGGATGCCGTTCGTGTCGAACGATGTACTGTCAGTTCGATGGCGTATGGCATTTGTGCTTATCAGGGTGATTTCAGTCACTGTTCCGTGTATCAATGCGGTGCACGGGGTTATGAGATGTGGCAGGGCGGAATTATCTCCGATTGTGTTGCCCGCTGGTGCGGCGAGGGAATTTATAGTTTTCAGAATTGCGTGATTGACCGCTGCATGATGAATGAATGTTTTATCCGCGGAATCACAGTTGAGCAGGAGGGCCAAATCAGCCATTGCTCGGTACGACTGACCGGCAAAGGCTATGATCAGATTGGGATACGGGCGATCTTTGGAAACCTTATTTCGCATTGTACCGTTACCAACTGCTGGGCAGGCATCGATGTCGGCGAGGGCAATACAATCATTGATTGCACGGCGCGGGACAATGGTGAGTGCGGGATTGGGGCGAATGCCCAAAATGTGATTATGCGTTGTAATTCCTCGGGCAATGACCTGTGGGGTATCTGGGTGCGGGATAAGACGATTGTCAAAGACTGTGTGGCATCCAACAACGGCAACGTGGGGATTGATATACGCTGCTGCGGGCAGGGCTGCCGGATTGAATCCAATATCTGCAGCGGCAATAAATACGGCATTCATATCGATGCAGAAGGCACACATCATCATCTCGTTGTGAAAAATACCTGCGGCGACAACTGGCTGGCCAATTATGATTTGGGGAGCCAAAGCTCATGGGGGCCGATCATTGATTTATCATCGGCCTATGGTGATATCTCGGCTATTGCCGGGGCTGACCATCCCTGGGCGAACTTTGAGTATTCACTGGTACTGGCTGGAACCGGGCCGGCAAAGGAATAAGACACCATTTTATTGAGGAGAACAACAATGCGTCGAATCGCTGAAAACAGAAAACTGATAGCGGGATTAATGTTTGTCTTTGTGTGCGGTATTGCCTGGATGGTCTGGGCGGGGAATCTGTATCCGCCGGCGCCGCCGTCCAGCACGATGAAGACGCTGGAAGAGGTGCATACCGCGGTGCAGGCACTCCGCGGGACGGCTCCGAATGTGGCGTTTCCTCCAAACAACAGTGCTCTTTTCCTGCAGGTCACGGGGGTCCCGGGAGACAGTACGGATGCACAGCATCCCAACTGGATTTATGCCCACGGGTACATGATGAATGTCGCTAACGGTGCAGAGCCGGATGACAAGCCGTCCCCGCTGTTTTCGGGGGTATATATTTCCAAATCCACCGACAAAGCTTCGGTTCCCCTGAAGCTGAAATGCTGTAATAACGAACGCATCGAACTGATTACACTGGAGATCGTTAAACCCGGACCAATGACTACCTTTGCCTATTATCGTCTGCGTTTGTGGAATGCGCGGGTGGCGTTTATCGAGCCGTTTTCGACCAATAATGGAGGGCTGGAAGTGGCTGCCTTCACCGACTATACGAAGATCGAATGGGCCTACAGAAACAGCAACACGGCCGAATGGCAGGTTGAGGGGTGGGATATCTCTAAATACGGCGGTGAATCTTAAGGGATTCAGGAGATAACGATGAAAAACCATGTTCTGATTATTATGTTCGTTTTTGCAGGATGCGGTCTTTGGGCTGAAAATATTGACCCTTACAACAGCGGAGCTCAGTATGGCTGGAGTGAAAACACCGGCTGGCTGAATCTGGAGCCATCCGTCGGCAGCGGGGTGCAGGTCTCTGATGACAAGCTGCTGGGCTGGATTTGGGGTGAGAATATCGGCTGGATCAACCTGTCGTGCGAGAACACCGGCTACTGCGGTGCCGTCGAGTTCGGCGTTGTCCATGACGGCAAAGGAAACTTGTCGGGCCTGGCCTGGGGTGAGAACGTCGGCTGGATCAATTTTGACCCTGTCGTACCCGGTGAAACGCGGATGAATGAATACTGCGTGCGGATCGGCGACGACGGCACCTTTTCAGGCTGGGCCTGGGGTGAAAATATCGGCTGGATTCATTTTGACCGGACGGCCGCCTGGAGTGCGCAGGCCTGCGTGGTGACGCTGGAAGACCTCGAAACCTTTGCGGACTACTGGCTGCAGAGCGGCGCGGTGCCCGCGGAACTGGACGGGCAGCCGGGGGTTAAGATGGGTGATTTTGGCGTGTTTGCCCACTACTGGCTGACCTTCTGTCCGGACGGCTGGCGTCTGAAATAGTCCATGGTAGAGACATCTGATTATGCGAAGGCTTGAATAGACACACAATGCGAAAGGGAATTACTATGTATAGGAAAAACACAACATGGTTAATGTTTTTGGGATTGGCGATTCTTGGGGCCATTATTTTCAGTACTGCCTATGTCACCGGCGGCGACCTTAATCCTGATAATTCTCCCTCTCCAACGATGCGGACGCTGGATGAGCTCTATAAAAACATCCAGCCCGGCCTGCCGTCAGATTGGCTGCCATATCCCACCGAACAGCAGGTCATCGGCAAAGGAGCGATCCTGATGAGTGTGACAGGGCAGGTACAGGGAGCATTTCGCGGCAGTGCGATAGACGATATGATAAAGATTGTTGGTCTTGGACATCAGGTTGCGGTTCCGACGGATAGTATAACAGGGCTGCCTTCGGGAAGACGACAGCATAAACCGCTGATTGTTTCCAAATATACCGACAGATCTACCCCTCAATTGTACAGAGCACTGACCACCAATGAAAATCTGAAGCATGTTTATCTGAGATTTTTCCAAAAAGACAGTAGTGATCGGATGGTTCAGTATTACACAATTCATCTGATGAATGCCAGGATTAATGACATTAAAACGGCGTATCCAAACATAGAGCAGGTTAGTTTTGTCTATCAAACCATCGAATGGATATGGGAAGATGGTGATATTATAACTTCGGACGACTGGGAGGCTCCTGTTATATAAGCAATGATATCCCTTTTTTGATCAGCTCTGTTTTAGTGTGATGCGTGAAAATATTATTGCATTTTCCAGATAACGCGATATAGTTAAAAAAAGACATAACAAGTATTGTGTATGGAAAATGCGGACAATCAGGGCGGTGTCGCCCTGATACAGCCGCTTGATAGTTCTATCAGGAGGTTATTGAGTATGGTTACAAGAATTTTGTTGGTTGCATTGGTCGCTTTATTGGTTGCTGGTTGCGAAAAGGAAACACCCCAGCCTGCAGCTCCGTCAACATCGACTGAAGTAAAGGTCGATCAGGCTGCCGCAGATGCCCAGAAGGCTGTGGATCAAGCCAAGCCGGAAGTCGAAAAAGCCGCTGCTGATGCTCAGAAGACGGCCGAACAGACCGCTGCTGATGCACAGGCTGCTGCTGAAAAAGCTGCTGCTGACACCAAAGCCGCCGCCGACAAGGCCGCTGCTGATGCCAAAAAGGCTGCCGAAGGCGTTCAGTTGCCCAAGTAAATTCTGCAAGCTCAATTGCAGCCGACAGGATTGAAACTGAATCCTGTCGGTTTTTTTATGTGATCATACAGTCTGTTGTTTATCATTTATTAGAAATATGCAAAGCTATTGAGCTATGGATTATTTTCTGGTATAACCATGTCAGTTTATTTTTTGGAGGTATAATCACAGTTTGGAAAAAATTCGTGAGCAGTTGCAGGTTCTCAAGGAACGTGCCGTCCTGGTCGGCGCGTACACCCGGGAACGTCAGGTTGATATTAATAAGACAGATCCGCTTGCCGAGTTGACCAGCCTTGTTGAGACCGCCGGGGCGGTCGTGGCGGGGCGAATCCAGCAGCGGCTTAACCGGATTCATCCCGGCACGTACATCGGTTCTGGCAAGGCCGAAGAACTGGCCGAAAAGGTAAGGCAGAACAATGCCGATGTGGTTATTTTTGACAACGACTTGTCTCCGGGCGAGATTCGTGAACTGGAAAAAATCATCAAGGCCAAAGTTCTTGACCGCAGTGAACTGATACTGGATATCTTTGCCACGCGGGCTCAGACCAAACAGGCCCGGCTGCAGGTGGAACTGGCCCAGCTTGAATATACATACCCCCGCCTGACCCGGATGTGGTCGCACCTGGATACGGTGACCGGCGGGGCGAGCACCTCGGCCGGTGCGGTCGGCGGTATCGGTACACGCGGTACCGGCGAAAAGCAGCTTGAAATCGACCGCCGCTTAGTCAGCAAACGCATCACTGAACTCAAACGCGAGCTGGAGATTATCGACCAGCGAAAACTCCGCGAAATCGACGGACGAAAGGATTTTTTCACCATCTGCTTAGTCGGCTATACCAACGCCGGCAAGAGTACCCTGATGAATGCCCTGACCGATGCGGGGGTGTATGTCGAAGACAAGCTGTTTGCCACCCTCGATACCCGTACCCGAAAATGGCGGCTCGACTCCGGCGTGGAGGTGCTGCTCAGCGACACGGTCGGTTTTGTCAGTCACCTGCCGCATCATCTGGTTGCCTCCTTTAAGGCGACACTGGAAGAGGCCCTCGGAGCGGACCTCCTGCTGCATGTGGTGGACGCCTCCAGCCCGCAGGTTTTCGAGCAGATTAAGAGCGTTGAGCTGGTGCTCAAGGAAATCGGCTGCGGGGAAAAACAGGTTCTGACCCTGCTGAACAAGTCCGATTCCATCTGCGATATCAAGCTCTTTGAAACGCTGCAGACGGTCCATCACGATGCCGTGGCCATCTCTGCCCGCACGAAGATGAATCTGGACAAACTGTCCGCCGTCGTTGCCGAAAAAGTACGCGGCGGCAGGGTGCGTCTGCGGCTGCGTCTCCATCCCGGCCAGGGCAAACTCATCGCTTTTCTGAAGGCCAATGCCACGGACCTGACCGAACAGTACGAAGGCGAGGATGTGCTGATTGAAGCGACCCTGGGCAAAAACCAGATGCTGTCGCTGCAGAAGCTGGGGGCAGCGGACTATGAGTTAATTTGATTCACCGTCTCTTTGGAGCGAACCGGCCGGCTGATGAAAATATACAATGACTATGATTTGACTGCGTGCAATTCCTACCGGGTGAAAGCCGTTGCTGCCCGCGTTTTTATGCCGGAAACAGACGAGGACATCGCTGTCGTCTTTTCCGACCGCAGCAGGCCCCGCGTCATTCTCGGCGGCGGCTGCAATGTCATCCTGTCCAGAGACTATTACGACCAGTTCGATTTTGTCATCTTTAACAGTGCCTTTTCCGCCTGTTCGGTGCAGGGGGCTATGGTCATTGCTGAAGCGGGCTTGTCTCTGAAAATTCTCAGCCAGACGGCTCTTGAAAACGAATTATCCGGGCTTGAATACTTTTACGATGTTCCCGGCTCCGTCGGCGGGGCGGTGTTTATGAATGCTGAAACTCTTGGCGAATCCTTCAGCGACTGGATCGAAAGCGTTACTTTTTTTGATACGCAAGACCTGTCATTTAAGACGCTGCCCAAACAGGACCTTGCATTCGGCTATCGTCAGAGCATCTTCCAGCAGCGTCCCGACTGGGTTGTCGTCCGGGTCCGGCTGGTGCTGCCGCACGGCGACAGCAGGGCCATCCACACAAAAATGATGGATAACCTGAGCCTCCGCCATCAGAAGCAGCCGTGGGATATCCCCAGTGCCGGCAGTGTCTTCCGTCGCCCGCAGGGGCGGTTTGTCGGGCAGATGATCGAACAACTCGGCCTCAAAGGCCATGCCTGCGGCGGGGCGATGGTCTCCCCCAAACATGCAGGCTTCATCGTCAACCACAATGGTCAGGCCACCGGAAGGGACATTCTCGACCTTATTTCTCTGATTCAAGACAAAGTCTTTGCTGCTTTTCAGGTTCAACTTGAACTTGAGCAGCGGATTATTTGAGCCTTATCGTCGAGAGTTAACACGACTGATATTCTGCAATTCCCCGGCACAGGTTGTACCGCATTTTTTATCGGAACATCAAAATTTTTGAATTTTTCAAAATTTCATAAAGCCCGGATTTACAAGAAGATGCAATAATGTACAAAAAAAGCTGCCGATGTATTTCCCGCAAATCGTTCAAAGCACAGAGAATTGCGCTTGACTTCGTCTTCAAAAAAGACCATAATTCTTTAATGCAAATATTTGCGTAAGGGTTTATGGATAAAAAGGCGAAGTCGTGACCGCTCCTTCAAAGACTTGCGACCGCCTGAAAGCAGTGCGTTCCAGAGTGATTTGGTGCAGATTTTGTCAGCTTTGATTTGACACCCTGGCTTATATCAGACTTGCGATTGTTCTTCAGATTGATGAGTNNGCAGGATTTGCATGAGGAGGTAACATGGAGTCCAAGTGTGTAGTGCCGTGTATCATTTCAATTGCAGTGTTGTTGTTTATTGGCATCGGTCATGCCGGGGTCCTGGTTGAGGATTTTGAGTACCTTGATCCCAACGACTTCACCTGGACCGAACATAACGGGAATGCAGCAATTACACTGGTTCCCAGCGATTCCAACGACTTCCGCCAGGTCATGAAATATGAATACTGGTGCGGAACTGATCCTTATTTCACTGAAGCATTCACGATTTTTTCCGAGGCACAGGACTGGTCGATGTATGATACCTTTGGCATGTGGGTCAAAGGCAGAACTTCGCTGCAAAGTCTTGAGGATATGTATGTTGTGATCTATACCTCTCCCGACCCGAATGATTCCATGACGCACGCCAACCTGGCTCCGCTGGGGGCTGCACGGTTTTACAAGGTGACCCAACTGCCGAACTGGACGTACTGGCGAGCCGACATCGATTATCAATTTGAACCTCTGACCCATGTCTGGGGCATCGGGATCGGCATGATGCCTGTCAGTTATGGGCACGGGATTGTACAGATTGATAATTTAACCGTCAGTTCCACCGGACTGGGCGGTGTGATTGATGATTTTGAGACGTATACCGATGCCAACGATTTGCTCTTAAATGTCACCCCGGGAACTGCCAATTGTACTATTGCACTCGAAGATGCGGAGGTCTTCAACGGAAATCATGCCATGAAGGTTCAGTATAATAACGGTGTCAATCCCTGGTGGACCAAGGTGACGTTCAGCAAAAATGTCAGGCATCTGGGATATAACTGGAATGCCATGGGTTATACGACACTCACGATGCATTTCAAGGTGACTGATCCTGAAGGATATCTAAGACTCAGCTTATTTGACAAGGGCGGATCCAACAAGGCCTCTTATACGTATAATGGCGGGTCGCGTCTGGCCGTCGGAGACTGGACACGCTGGGATATTGATTTGCGTTCGGTGCTTGTGACGAATCCGAAGGCTTTGGATGAAATCGCCCGCGTTGACATCCAGTTCCAGCCGCTTGATTATGGTGTCGGTGTAGTTTATGTGGACGATATTTATGTGAATGTGTGCGGTCTGAGAGCCGACCTGTGCGATCAGAACTGTTTAGTGCATTTGCCGGATTTTGCCGTTTTGGCCAGTCAATGGGGCCGGACGGATTGTGCCGCACCGGATTATTGCATGGGTGCAGATCTTCTGATTGAAAACGAACGTGATGGAAAGGTGGATATAGCGGATGCGGCCATTCTTATCAGTGAATGGCTTAAATGTGAAATGCTCTATGAGGACGATTGTCCGTTCTGATGAATTGGCGAATTCATGCGTATCAGAGTATCAGTATCTATTTTGGTGTTTTTTATGTGTGTCATGACGACGGCCAACGCAGTGGATATGGAGTTCGATGTCACTGATGTATCACACCCTTTTTCAGGGTTTGGTGCCCAGGTCTGGCCGGGCGACATGCGTGTAGAGAGTCTGTTTACCGATCTGAATGTCAAGTATATGCGTATGTGTCCCGGCGGATGCAGTCATCCGCCTGCGGATGCCACTTGGGCGCAAATGGATGCCTATATCAGCTCTGAATACAACGGGACCACGCGGGGAAACAGCATTACGGCGTCACTGCAGATGGCCGAGCGGCTGGATATCCGGGTGATTCTCAATATGTTCGGAGGTCCCTCAGCCTGGCTTGGCACCAATCACCGACTGAAAGCCGACAATTTTGACGATTTTGCGAGGCTTTGGGCGTCCCAGGTTTACTTTTTTGCGAGTCGCGGACATCCGATTCGCTACATTGAGCTGGCCAATGAGCCCGAGGGCGACTGGAACATTTATATCCCCCCGGCGGATTACAACACCGTTGTCAAGCAGGTTCGCCAAGAACTGGACAGCCGGG
>DLFY01000211.1 GCA_002482415.1 Phycisphaerales bacterium UBA7708 | reverse complement strand
CAAAGATCTGGCCAAATAAATGAGGACTTAAAGAGGACAATAATTACTACAGTGTGCTTTCTTCAAGACCTGCTTTCTGCTGCAGTTTTCCGCGGCAGCGATCGCAGGTGCAGGCGTAAACCATGCGAAGATGAGAAGCACCCAGCAGTGTTTTTGTGTCGGTGAGTTTGGCACCCTTGGCATGCATTTGCCGCAAAGCAACCTCGGCGGCCGCCTTATCATGGCTGCCGAGGGCATCCGTCAGCAGCGTCACAGCTCGGCGACGGATTAACAGGCCGAGAACCAGCATTTTGATCGCGTTCTCGATGACACCGCCAATGATGACAAACTCCGTCGCACGAGTCTCGCTGAGTAAACGGTCAATCCGGGGCTGATCGAAGGGATCTTCGGTGTGACGATACAAAATCACCTGTTCGTAATCCTGTAAAAGCTGCCGCGGCAGGTCCGTACCGGCATCATCGCCGAAATCGGCATGACGCTTGCGAAGTGTATAATGAATCTTGCGAACCCCCTCCGAGCCTGCAACACAAAACTGACCATTGTGGCCATTATTTCCATGATGGTCGGGGTCCTGGACCATTCCCAGCGATATCTGGCGAATCCGTTCACGACGTGCCCATGCCATCGCTCGACGAATATTGGCCAGAACGCGCCGATGATTTCTCACACAGGCTTTTCCGTCAGCCAAAAACAGGTCATGCTGGACATCCACGTCCACCAGAACACGTCGTCTTCGTAATGTCAATGCCGGCCTGATCATACAGCCTCACCATTATTCCGCCGGAGTACCTCTACATTCAGGGATTATCGGGTTTATTTTTCCGGCCTATACCCAACATCCCACATCTTCTTTACGCGAGCTAATCTCAGATAGTTCTCACCAATTGGTCGTATCGAACGATACAATTCTTGACTTTAATTGTTTTTTCTGCAAAATCCCCATTGTTAATATCTGTGTTCTATTAGATACTGGGGACCAACCCGACAATTGGCGACCAGGTACTGATATTGTAAAGAGAAATTCAGGTTAGTAAAATGCAATTTAGAAAATTAAGAGACTTTTCAGACATCGCCATTTTATTTGAAGACATCGATGGCAGGATTGATTTTGCCGCTGTTTTCGGACGTTCGGCGCCTGTTCATGTAGAAATCGGTTCCGGCAAGGGAACGTTCCTGGTCTCGGAGGCAAACGCCAATCCGGACATTAATTATTTCGGCATCGAATGGGCCAATAAATATTATCGTTATGCCGTGGATCGCATGGGACGCTGGGGTTTGAGCAATGTCCGGCTGATCCGGGCCGATGCCGCTGAACTGGTGCAGGATTTTTTCCCCGACGATTCAATCGATTGTTTTCATATTTATTTTCCCGACCCCTGGCCCAAAAAAAGACATCATAAGCGGCGGTTTTTCTGCGATATGAATCTTGGGGCGATTCTTCGCTGCCTGACTTCCTCCGGCAAGATTAATCTCGCCACGGATCACGAAGATTATTTTAATCAGATGACCGACGTGCTGGAGCGAGCGTTTGCCTGCGGCGCCATGAAGCCCATCGATTTTATCCGGCCGGCCGGGGCACAGGAAGGCGAAACCGTCGGCACCAACTATGAACGCAAATATATGAAGGAAGGCCGGAAGACTTATACCATCGACGCTCAATTGGTGGATAAAACCAGGTGGGTCATGCCTGTTGATAAGGATGAATCCGAATGATTACGCGAAATATTCCATATCACGTCATCGTGGAAGCCGTCAGAGACCTGGCCATTCGTGCCGCGTATGAACTGCCGGGAGACGTCAAGCAGGCCCTTCAGAATGCTGCCGCAAAAGAATCCAATCCCCGTGCCAGGCAAATCCTCGACCAATTGATTGAGAATTATCAAATTGCCGAAAAAGACCGTATTCCGTTGTGTCAGGATACCGGGCTGGCAATTGTATTTGTGGAACTGGGAAACGAGATCGCAGTAACGCCGCCTCATGACAGAACCGATGCGACCCTGATAACGGCCATTCACGAAGGCATTACTCAGGGATATCAGGACGGCTTCCTGCGAAAAAGCGTAGTCGCCGAACCGCTGAATCATCGCAAGAACACCACAACCAACACGCCGGCAGTGATTCACTTGTCGCTGGTTTCCGGGGACCGGATTCATATCACCCTGATGGCCAAAGGCGGCGGCTGTGAGAATAAAAGCCAGTTCAGGATGTTTAATCCAACGGAAAAACCAGAGACTGTTGCGGCATGGATTGTCGATGTGGTCAAAAATGCCGGGGCTAATGCCTGCCCGCCGTTTGTGGTGGGTGTGGGGCTGGGCGGCGATTTTGAACAATGCTGCCTGTTGAGCAAGAAAGCCCTGCTCCGTAAAATCGGCTCTCACAATCCTGATCCATATTATACAGAAATGGAAAAGACACTGCTTGCTGCGGTAAATGCCTCGGGCCTTGGACCGCAGGGTCTGGGCGGCGACACCACGGCGCTGGGGGTATTCATCGAAACCGCCCCCTGCCATATTGCCTCACTGCCGGTTGCGGTCAATATTGAATGTCACAGCCATCGTCATGCAGGGATAATGATTTAGGGCGCCCAACGCAACTTTACGAAAGGAAGGACTATGTTAAATGGCTCCAAGCTGACGCGACGGCAATTTGTGCAGCATAGTCTGACCGCTGCGGCGGTAATGGCAGCAGGGCCGACCGTAATTTCGGCTGCTGCCGCAACGGAAAACAAGAACGGAGCCACTCCCTGCCCCGCTGTCAGTGCCAATGACTTTCTCAATTCCATCGGCATCTGCTCGGCGGTTTCGGTACGGGGGGAGAACCTGCTCAGTACGCTCAAGGCTGTCCGCTACCTGGGGATACGCTGGATCCGGGCGGGCTACGAAAGCGGGATTCCGATTGCGGATTTAATCGAAGCACATAAACGCACCGGCGTACGATTCAGCTATGGCCTGATGAGCGGTGGAACCGACCTTGACAGACTGCTCGATGGAGCCCGAGAATTAGCCGCAATCGGGGCATTGCTGGCCTTTGAAGGCAACAATGAGCCGAACAACTGGGGTATTACCTATCAGGGACAGACTGGCGGCAAAGACGAATCATGGCTGGCGGTGGCGGCACTGCAGCGGGATTTATACAAAGCTGTCAAAAGTGATCCGGTACTCAAATCGTATCCGGTCTGGAACATCAGTGAGGGCGGCGCTCAGACGGACAATGTCGGGCTGCAATTTCTGACCATTCCAAAAAATGCAGGCTGCCTGATGCCGGACGGCACACCGTATGCCGACTATGCGAACTGCCACAATTATATGACACACCCAAGCTGGGCCGGCTTGCATGATAATCAGACGTGGATTGCCGCAGACCCCGGCTCGGCCTGCCGAGTGGACGGATTATATGGAAACTATGGCACAACCTGGCGGAAACATTACACCGGTTATTCAGAAGCTGATTTATTGACGCTACCGCGAGTCACTACTGAAACCGGCATTACTCTGGACGACACCATTACTGAGCAAGTCCAGGCATTGCTGTATATGAGTGTCTATCTGGCCCAGTTCAAGCGGGGCTGGAAGCACACATCCGTTTATCTTCTGAGAGACCGTTCAGATGAGGCGGGTAATCAGACTTTTGGCTTCTATAAGCCGGACTATACGCCGCGGCTGGCCGCACGGTATCTACATAATTTGACGACGATTCTGGCCGATAAGCAGTCCATTTCGACGCCGGGACGACTCGACTATTCTATCGCAAACCAGCCTGCCACCGTACATGATCTGCTCCTGCAAAAACATGACGGCACATTTTGTCTGGTGATATGGGGCGAACGCTTTACCGGCGGTGAAGATAAAATCACCCTAAAACTGGGCAGCCCCCGGGCATCCATAAAAATCTATGACCCGACCAAAGATACCTCGCCTGTCCAGATATTGACAAAGACGGATTCGGTATCGCTCACATTGATGAATCATCCTATCGTGATTGATATCTTCGGATAACGGTTAGGCTTTAATGATATTTTGCAGGATTAACCTGCTTTCCTACGAGCCTTCTCTATACTATAATAATCGACTAATCCATTTTCGGGAAAGGAGAACATATGAATCAACTGAAACAGTATCTGTTTGCATCAATCGTGTTATCTTGTTCCGCCATGCTTTATGCAGAATCCGCTAATACATTCTGGCCGGCATGGCGAGGCCCTGAGGCTACCGGCGTTGCTCCCAACTGCAATCCGCCTACAACATGGAGCGAAACAGACAATGTTAAATGGAAGGTCAAGCTGAGCGGAGATGGTTCGGTGGGCAGCCCGATCGTGTGGGGCGGCAAAATATTCTTTCAGACTGCCGTCAAGACTGACAAAGCAGCAAAATCCGCCGAATCCACACCTGCATCAGAACAACCTCAGCCGCCGGCCGGCGATGGACAGACACCTCCGCCTCCACCCCAGGCCGCGGAAAACTCCGGACAAAATCCCCCGCCCGGCGGTCCGGAAGGCCCGCGTCCTCCTCGCGGCAATGGCGGCGATAAAGCTCCGGCCAATGTTTATCAATTTAACATCGTTTGCATGGACCGAAACACCGGCAAAATCCTTTGGGAAAAGACCGCCTGCGAAGCGGTGCCGCATCAGGGACATCAACCGACCCACGGATTTGCCTCTTACTCACCCATCACCGATGGCAACTACGTGTGGGCCAATTTCGGTTCGCGCGGAGTATATTGTTATGATTTTGACGGCAAACTCATCTGGAATCACGACCTTATTCAGATGAAAACGATGTTCGGGGAAGGCGGCTCGCTGGCGCTGGCAGGAGATGCGGTCATCGTTGTTGCCGACAACGATACGGACTCATGGATCTTCGCCTTTCATAAAAAAACCGGCGAATTGCTCTGGAAAAAACAGCGTGACGAAAAGACCACCTACGCCACCCCTCTGGTCACCACCTTCAATGGGCAATTACAAGTCATTACCTCCGGCATCAATAAAATCCGCAGCTACAATCCCAAAACCGGCGATATCCTCTGGGAATGCGCCGGAATCCCCGACAGCATGATTGCTACACCCATTGTTGGCTTCGATATGCTGTTGTGCGCCGTCGGCGGCCGCGGCAAAGGACAGGTTGCCGCCGTCAAACTCGGTGCCGCCGATGACCCTGTCATCCTCTGGCAGACCAAAGACGTGGCCCCGTTTGTCGCATCGCCTCTGCTCTACAGCCAGCGACTTTATGTCTTTTCGGCCAATGCCCCAAGACTATCCTGTTATGAGGCCAAAACCGGCAAGGTTCTGATTGACAAACAACCCCTTGAACAGCTCAAAGATGTCTATGCTTCGCCGGTCGGCGCTGCCGACAGAATTTATTATGCCGGCCGCAATGGCATTACCTATGTTCTGAAAAACGCAGATACCTTCGAAGTCATTGCAATCAACAAACTCGATGACGAGTTCAGCTGCACCCCGGCCGTCGCAGGTAATGAATTATATCTCAAAGGCAAACAGTATTTCTACTGTATTGCAAACCCGAAATAACTCTTTTTATACTGATCTTACTTAAAATTTCCCGGCTCGTCGCGGCTAAAGAGCTTTCAGCCGCCAGCTTCCAGCACTATCTTTATCACCGCGGCTGTGTAGGGCAACGTGACCCCGTGAATACACGCGGCATAAAAGCGGCCCGTGGCCGCCGCGGAATAATCATACCCATTGGGTATATAATAAACTGCCGGGAGGCGGACTTTGACTTTTGGTCTGTCATGCAGTAGAATACAAAAAAATATGAGAAATCACACTTTTCGTGGAGACGTCGTTATGGGAATGTGCTTTTGGGCAATGATTCTGATGGGTTCGGCTGCATTTGGAGCGGATTGGTCACAATGGCGCGGACCGTATTTTAACGGCTCCAGCGACCAGCAGAATCTGCCGGCCGTACTGGACCCCAACCAGACGCTTCTGTGGAAGACCCCCCTGCCGGGCAAGTCCTCGGCCACGCCGGTCACCGCCGGCGGCAAGGTGTACCTGGCCTCGACGGAAAACGGCTCCGACCGGCTGCTGGCGATGTGCCTGGACGCTGCGACCGGCCGGGTTCTCTGGCAGTACGCCGCGGCCAGCGCTGACAAGAAACTCCCGTCGGGCAATACCATGGCCTCATGTTCGCCCTGTGCACAGGCAGATGGTGCGACCTTTTTGTTCGGTGAAGGAACCTTAGTCAAGCTGGACACGGCGGGCAAGGAGGTATGGAAGCGCAATCTCGTCACCGATTACGGCCCGCTGACACTGGATTTTGGCTACAGTTCCAGCCCCCTGCTGCTGGATGGGCGGCTTTATATCCCCGTCCTGCGCCGTTTAAAGTCCTCCCGCTCCGACAGTTCTGCGGAACTGGATTCCTATCTGTTGTGTGTTAATGCCGCCGACGGCAAGACGATTTTCAGACAGACCCGCCCGACGGACGCCCGCGAAGAATCGACCAATGCATACACGACCCCGCTGCCGGTAACGATAGCCGGAAAGATGTATGTGGTGGTGTACGGGGGAGACTGCGTAACCGGCCATGATCCGCAAACCGGAAAAGAACTGTGGCGTCATGTTTATATTGCTGACAACAAGCGAACCATCGACCGGCAGATTCCCACCCCAGTCGCTGCCGAAGGCATTCTGGTTTGTACCTGGCCGCGCGGCGACAGAACCTTTGCACTGGACCTGGACAAGCTTGCCGCCAATCAGCCGCCGCAGGTCTGGATGATGGACCAGCCGGGATCGGACATCACCTGTGCGGCGGTCTATGAGGGCAGCTTATACCAGATTATCGAAAAGAATAAAACACTGACGTGTCTGAATCCCAAAAGCGGACAGGTGCACTGGACGGCCCAGTTGGATAGAGCGGATATGTATTATGCCTCCATTGCCGCCGGCGATGGAAAGCTGTACATGGTGAACCGAAAAGGGGTGGTCACCATTGCCGCCGCCGATCCCGCAGCGTTTCGCGTCCTGAGCACTCACAATATCGGGGAACAACCCGTTGATTCATCCTTCATGATTACCGACGGCAAAGTGTTCTTGCGGACTGCTGAAAACCTTTATTGCTATGGATTAAAGAAATAAAAGGGCTGATTTTCCAAGACCTGAAAGACTACAAACAAAGCATTGGATTATTTCACAATCTGCAGGGTGGTGGTGCTGCCGCCGAGGTTTTTGGTCTGTCCCAAGGCCAGTCCATTTATCAGCGTGCTCAGATAGGCACCCGTATTCATGTTGCGCCACAGGATATCCGCCATGCCGTCAGCGTTAAAGTCGGCCAGGTCCGCAATTTGCAGCGTCGTGCTGCTGCCGCCAAGATTTTTGCTCTGAACCATCGCCAGGCCATTCATCTGAGTGACGATATAAGCCCCGGTGCTGACATTACGCCAGACCAGGTCCGCCATGCCGTCAGCGTTAAAGTCGGCCATATCCACAATCAGCAGCGTCGTACTGCTGCCGCCGAAGCTTTTCGTCTGGCCTGCATGGATGCCGTTCATCAGCGTTCCCTGGCAGGCGCCGGTGTTTACATTACGCCACAGGATATCCGTCATGCCGTCAGCATTAAAGTCGGCCAGACCCGCAATTTGCAGCGTCGTGCTGCTGCCGCCAAGATTTTTGTTCTGAACCATCGCCAAGCCGTTCATCTGAGTGACGATATAAGCCCCGGTGCTGACATTGCGCCAGACCAGATCGGCCATCCCGTCAGCATTAAAATCGGCCAGGTCCGCAATCTGCAGGGTCGTGCTGCTGCCGCCGAAATTTTTGGTCTGGCCCAAAGCCAGGCCGTTCATCAGTGTGCCCATATAGGCACCCGTAGTCACATTGCGCCACAGGATGTCGGCCATCCCGTCTGCGTTGAAATCTGCGAAACCTGCGATCTGCATGGTTGACATACTGCCGCCAAGGCCTTTGGTCTGGCTTATGCTCAGGCCGTCCATCAGCATGCCCAGGTAAGCCCCTGTTTCGATGTTACGCCAGACAATATCTGTTTTGCCGTCGTTGTTGAAATCCGCAAAACCCACGATTTGCAGGGTCGTACTGCTGCCGCCAAGCCCCTTGATCTGAACAAGGATCTGTCCATCCATAATGGCACCCAGATAGGCCCCGGTGCTGACATTACGCCACAAAATATCCGCCTTGCCGTCACCATCAAAATCGGGAGATTTCAAGCCCAAAAGACTGGATTCCTCAACTTGCCAGCTCAGAATCGGATAGCCGCCCATCAAAGGCATTTTCCAGTAGTCATTGGTTCCAATCACTGTTTCTCCGGCAAAATCCCACTCAGCCGCAAGAAACGTTGAAAGCGTTTTCATCTGGAGCGTCGTTTTTTGGGTTCCGCCGGCGCTGGCTGCCCGGCCGGAAGTCTGCGTGTCCCAAAAGCACTGATTGACAAGGCTGCTGTTATTGAATCCCACCAGGCCGCCAATATAATTGTTTACTCCGTGGACCGGGCCAACGGCATAACAGCTTGAAATGATGCCATAATTAGACCCCACCAGGCCGCCAACTTGATCCGCCCCAGTCACGGAACCGGTTGCATAACAGGCCGTCAGCATCCCATCGTTGCCCCCGACCAGCCCGCCGATACGGGTATAGGAATCGGCTGTCCCCACCGCGGAACCGGCTGCATAACAGGCTGTAACCACACCATACAAATTATACCCCACCAGGCCGCCGACATTGCGAAGACCAAGGACAGGGCTGTTCGCATAACTGGAGCTGATTGTGCCGTAATAACTCCCGCCGGCCAGACCTCCAACGCAGCGTACTCCGCTGATTGCCCCGGCTGCATAGCTGAACGTGACAGTACCGGATTTATTATACCCAACCAGCCCGCCGATATAGTCGGTTCCATTGACGGCAGCGGTCGCATAACTGTTATGAATTGAGCCGGAATTCTGACCCGCCAGACCTCCGACATAATAGTAACCACTGACTGAGCCGGCCACATAGCAGTTTGCCAGTGTGCCGGAATTCTGACCCGCCAAGCCGCCGATATACTGACCGCCGGAGGAGAACTGCACATTTTTCAAACTGAGGTTTCGTATGGAGGCATTCTGAACAAAACCAAACAGGCCAACATTATCCACGGATGCCATGGTGGTATAGGTCAGGTTGCTGATAGAATAGCCATTGCCATCAAAGGTACCACTGAAAGGGGTATTAAGATTTCCTATAATACGATATTGTGTGCCTTGATATGCGGACATATTCAGGTTGCTTTTGAGGACAAAATGACTTCCCCAGTCCCCTGAATTGGCGCCGATGGTGTTCATCTGCTGGGCGGTCCAGATTTGATAGGGATCCTC
>DLFY01000165.1:3478-4376 GCA_002482415.1 Phycisphaerales bacterium UBA7708 | reverse complement strand
AGCATCCGCTTTATCCCCCGCCGGGAACGGATCTTTATACAATGGCGGTCATCGAGTCGTTGTACCTGTCCGCGCGGACGGCGATGCCGGAGGCCCCATCCCGGCTGCTGGACCTGGCCAAGGCCGGCGCGGCAGTGTGGTAGCATAAAAAACGGACGTCATTTCAGATATTTTTCACCCCCGTTGCATATTTCCGCATTTTGAGGTATAATCACCCTTTCTATAAATCATTAAGAAAGCAGATAAGCCTTTATGAGTACAGAACATATACGTAATTTTTCGATTGTGGCCCATATTGACCACGGCAAAAGCACGCTGGCCGACCGGTTGTTGGAAAAGACCGGGGCGATTGATCCGCGCAACCGCAAGGAGCAGATGCTGGATGATATGGACCTCGAGCGGGAACGCGGCATTACCATCAAGGCCTCGGCGGTGACGATGAATTACACCCACAAGGGCAAGACGTATATGCTCAATCTCATCGATACGCCCGGCCATGTGGACTTCCATTATGAAGTATCGCGTGCCCTGACGGCCTGTGAAGGGGCGCTGCTGGTGGTGGATGCCAGCCAGGGCGTTGAGGCGCAAACCGTTGCCAATGCTTATCTTGCAGTTGAAAGCGGCTGCGAAATTCTGGGTGTGATTAATAAAATCGACCTGCCTGCGGCTCAGCCGGAGGTGGCGGCTGAGGAAATGGAGCATGTTCTGGGTCTGGATGGTTCGGAATGTATCCCGATCAGTGCCAAGACCGGGCAGAATGTCGAAGCCCTGCTGGAAGCGATTGTGACCAAGCTGCCGCCGCCGCCGGATAAAACCGATGAGCCGACCGCGGCTTTGATTTTTGACAGCCTTGCCGATGATTACCGGGGGGTGATTTGCTATGTCCGGGTTGTGGCGG
>DLFY01000165.1:1495-3469 GCA_002482415.1 Phycisphaerales bacterium UBA7708 | reverse complement strand
CGGGCTTATACGATTACTGAACTGGGTAAATTTTGTCCGCAAATGACGACGGTTTCCCAGCTTGCCAGCGGCGAGGTGGGGTATGTTATCGCCAATATTCGCGAGCTGTCGGATGTGCGAGTGGGCGATACCATCACCGATTTCGGCAATCCCGCCGAAAAGCCCCTGCCCGGCTATGAACCGCCGATGCAGATGGTGTTTTCCGATTTTTATCCCGGCGCGATGACCGATTACCCCAAACTCCGCACAGCGTTTGAGAAATTAGCCATCAATGATGCCAGCTTCACCTTTGCCCCGCAGAATTCTCAGGCGCTGGGTTTTGGTTTCCGCTGCGGATTCCTGGGTCTGCTGCACATGGAAATCGTACAGGAGCGTCTCGAGCGGGAAAATGATATCGACGTGGTTCAGACGGCCCCAACAGTTAGTTATGAAATATTAATGTCCGACGGGACGATTAAGCGCATCGATTCGCCCAGCGAACTGCCGGACCGGTCGATTATCGCCGAAATCCGGGAGCCGTTTGTGAAACTGGAGATTATCACCTCCAGCGATTCGCTCGGCGGTCTTATGAAACTGGCCGATGAACGCCGCTGCAAGCTGATCAAGACCGAATACCTTGGCCCAACCCGCGTGATGCTGGAATACAAGGCCCCGCTGGCTGAGATTGTATATGACTTCTATGACCTGCTCAAGGGCATCAGCCATGGTTATGCGACGATGGATTATGAATTCATCGGATTTGAAGCCGGCGAGCTGGTCAAGATCGATATTCTGGTCAACAAAATCGCTGTTGAAGCACTGAGTTTGATTGTCCATCGCAGCAACGCTGAATACCGCGGCCGCAAGATGATTATCAAGCTGCGCAAGGCCATTCCCAAGCACCAGTTCGAAATTCCGCTGCAAGTGGCCATCGGCGGCAAGATTATCGCCCGCGAAACGATTAAATCATATCGCAAAGACGTGCTGGCCAAACTGTACGGCGGCGATGTGACCCGCAAGATGAAGCTGCTCAAGAAGCAGAAAGAAGGCAAGAAGCGGATGAAATCCATCGGCCAGGTCAACATTCCGCAGGAGGCCTTCATGTCGATTCTGGATACCAGCGAAGATTAACGCGGCAGGAATCCGTTATTGCGGAGCGATGTAGGTTGTATAAATCAGTCGGGCGATGGTCACGGCGACAACACCCAGAAAGATGGGCTTGACAAACCGTGTGCCTTTGAGGATGACCATTCTGGAACCGAGTGTCGCTCCCACGAGCTGACCGGTACCCATGATATTCCCCGGCAGCCACAGCACTTTGCCGCCGACAATAAATGTAATCAGTGAAACGATGTTGCTGGTTGCATTCATAATCTTGGTGTGTGCGTTTGCTTTCATCATGTTCTGCCCCATCAGGACCACAAACGCAATCATCCAGAATGAACCCGTCCCCGGGCCGAAAAAGCCATCATAGAAGCCAATCAGCAGGCCTGCTGCCAGATAAAAAGCCTGCGGATGGGCTCTTGGTTTCCGGTCAATATGACCCAGGTCCGGCGAAAACAGCAGATAAAAAAAGATAATCGCCAGCAGAACCGGGATGATCATCCTCAGAAAGTCCGCTCCAATCATCTGGATGGCGAGGGTGCCGATGGCCGCTCCTGTGGCGGTAAAGAGGATCCCCGGAATCGTATGACGGATATCCACAAGCTTCTGGCGGGCGTAATGGACGGAGGCCGTGCAGGAGCCGAATGTGGCCTGGAGCTTATTGGTCCCCAGCGCCAGGTGCGGGTCGAGGCCGGCAGCCAGCAGGGCCGGGATGGTGATGATGCCTCCGCCGCCGGCAATGGAATCGACAAAGCCGGCGACAAAACCCACTACCCACAACAAGCCTAAAGCCTGTATCGATAATTCCATGCGACTGCTTTCTATACCCAACGGGTATGATTATTGCTGGAAGCTGGCGGCCCAAAGCTCTTTAGCCGCGCCGAAACGGAA
>DLFY01000165.1:0-1435 GCA_002482415.1 Phycisphaerales bacterium UBA7708 | reverse complement strand
GCATCGTCCGCGACTGCGACAGGGGCGGGATTTCGTCTTCGCCGAAGAAGGCGATCTCGCTGGTTTCGTGGCTGCTGGCAGGAGCGCCGCCGATGATTTCGCAGTGGAAGAAAAATTTGTAGATATTGAATGGATAAAACGGCGTATGGCCCTGCTTGTTGCGGTCCCAGACGGCCAGCAGCTTGAGCACACGGACCTTGTAGCCGGATTCCTCCCAGACCTCGCGGATGACATTTTCCGCCGGCGTTGAGCCGACGTCGCACCAGCCGCCCGGCAGCGTCCAGCCTCCGTCTTCGATTTCCTTGACCAGGAGAATCTTGTTGTCCTTGAAAATCACGCCGCGGCAGTCGGATTTCGGTGTCGGGTAGCCGCAGTCTTTCTGCAGCATCGACACGATGGTGTCGGCGTCGAGGTCCGTATGGCGCTCGAGAATCTGCGCAGCAAGCCATTCAATCTTTTCATGCCGCTGCTTTTCATAGACATCTTTGGCAAAGGCCTTGCCCGCCTGCGAGATGGCCTTTAATTCCGCGGCAATGGATAGCCAGTTAAACTCTTTGGTTTTATTGTTTTGCATACATCATCCCGGAAACTCGGNNGGTTATATAAATGGTTTTGGTTACTATACTGGCTGATCTTGTGGAAAACAAGAGTCTCAACTATTTTGCATAAAAGACTTTTACTGTCGTGTACCCGGAATAATCTTTACAAATTCCATCAAAACATAGTATAATATTAGAGTATGCCAGCGATATTTCGATATAAAGGATACCGATTTTTCTTTTATTCCAACGAGATTATCCTCGTGAGCCTTTGCATGTACATGTCCGCAGGGCCGATGCGATAGCCAAGATTTGGCTTGAGCCGGAATTGTCGGTGGTATCTTCGTATGGGATGACTTCCGCAGAACTCAAAGAGTTATGCCGGGTCGCCGAAG
Source organism: Phycisphaerales bacterium UBA7708 (assembly GCA_002482415.1). GTDB lineage: Bacteria > Planctomycetota > Phycisphaerae > Sedimentisphaerales > Anaerohalosphaeraceae > Anaeroglomus. The sequence continues at coordinate 501 of DLFY01000165.1, read as the reverse complement.
ACAATAAGAAATTGATTCAGGAGTATTGGAATGAGCATTTTGGTTTCTGAACCTTCGGCCAAGACATTACGATTTGATGACAACACCATGTGGGTGGAGTTGAACGATGGTCGCATTCTTGGTGTTCCCCTGGCTTATTTTCCCCGCCTGATGAAGGCCACTTCTCAGCAGCGTCAGCATTATGTTATCAGCGGAGGCGGTACTGGGCTTCACTGGGACGAGCTGGACGAAGATATTTGTGTAAAATCTCTCCTGCTGGGTGTAAGCGATCAGAACCGCAAGATTGGATAAATAATTGATTTTGTTGCTTATATTTTAAGCGAGATAGTATCTTTTTGTCTTATACTATGACAACAAACCGAATATGAAGTATGAATAACATAACTTGCTTTTCAAAAAATATTTACAACAATATGTCATTCCCGCAAAAAGAGGAAAACACAAGCGTAAAAGCAATGGTTGAGTACCCACCCTTGCAGACATGTCGGGCTGACAGTTCAT
>DLFY01000246.1:27340-30115 GCA_002482415.1 Phycisphaerales bacterium UBA7708 | reverse complement strand
GGGAGCCTGTTCGAGAATAATCATGCGTGCGGCAGGCTCATATCGCAAAGACAGCGCCGTCGCCGACTGCACCTGGTCATAAAACGACCGCTCGGCACGGGTTGCGATGATATTATTGCCTTTTTTGGCCAGCGTCTCGAAAATCCGGGCCGTATGCTCGGGCGTCTTGCCCGGACAGTAAATCACCTCCGGGAATCCGCAGCGAATCTGGCGATGATGGTCCAGGCAGGCAAAGCCCAGCGGTTCGTACGGCAGATGACGCAGCTTTTCCACGGCCGCGTGGATTTCTATCCGTCCGGTCTTGACGTCTTCCAGTATCTGTTCGAGCTGTTTGCGGTCCATAAACAATTGACGATTGACGATATTCGAGTTCTGATTGATTTGACATCAATCGTACATCGGCCATCGCCAATCGTCAATCATAAACGGGCAAACAAAGTGCGGGTTATTTAACCGTCAGCCGCAGGACCGTCATGGAATAGGGCTTAAAGGTATAGGTGAACCTGGGCCCGGCATTGGTCATTGTGTCGGTCACCGGAGCGACTTTGGTCGGAGCCTGAACCGAGTTTTCATCCGCCGGCTGGCCGGCCAGAACAGTGACCTGTCCCTCGGACGCAACGATGCCGGCACCCTGCAAATCAACCGTCGCTTCCATCGGCTGGCTGGAGATATTGACGGCCTTGATAATCACCTGGCCGGCCGCCTTATCCTGACAGGCCGTGACGAACAGTTTGCCTTCGGCCGCATCAATCTTGACCGGCATCACGACATCGCCGCGATGGGTGCTGAACAGCTTCTGCACGTAATAATTGGGCGTGCCGTACACCGTCAGATTGTCAAACCAGATCAGGTTGGGCTTCCACTGCCAGGCATCCAGATGCCCCGCCAGCGGAGCATAAGCGGTCATCACCACCACATCGGCATTGCGTTCCAGCCCGGTCATAAAGGCCGCCTCGGCCAGGGCACATTCCAGATTATTGCGATTGTCCGGATTACCGACGCCATGGCTCATCGCGGCATATTCACCCACAAAGACTTTGGGCTCATTGCGGGCGTAACTGTCATAGCGGGCGGCATTGTCGGAAAACCAGGTATGCTTGCGATAGAAATGTTCATCCACGATCTCCGGCTTAAGAATACGCCACTGCCCCCACAGATACTTCACCTCGTTGTCGCCATTGGGGAAAATGGCCGGGTCGGAACCGGTGGCGGCAACCAGTTGAATCTCGGGATATTTCTCCTTAAGGGCCCTGGCAAAGACCTTATACCGCTCAACATACTGCGGCCCCCACTGCTCGTTGCCCACGCCCAGATACTTCATTTTAAACGGTTCGGGGTGTCCCATCGCCGCACGCTTTTTGCCCCATTCACTATCGGCCGGGCCATTGGCAAACTCAATCAAATCCAGGGCATCCTGCACATAGGGCTGGAGCTGGTCCATCGGAACAAGCTGCCCCGTGTTGAACTGGCAGGCCATGCCGCAATTCAAGATCGGCAGCGGTTCGGCACCAATCTGTTCGCTGAGCAGAAAATATTCATAGAATCCCAGCCCGAACGACTGGAAATAATCCGGCGTCAGACGGTGCTTGAACTCCGTATTCCAGCGGTTGATAATCAGTTTGCGTTCGTTGATATCGCCGATGGTATTTTTCCACTGATACCGTGTTTCCAGGTCATGGCCTTCGACAATGCATCCGCCGGGGAAACGGAACAGTCCCGGCTTCATCGCCGCCAGAATTGCAACGACATCCTTGCGAAGTCCCGGCACAGGCCGACCGGCCATCTGCTGAGCCGAATTCTCCGGAAACAGCGATATCATATCCAAATCCACCGTCCCGGCCTTCGTTGCCAGCAGGTTCAGGGTCGCTTTGGCATCGGTCTCGGTCGCAGTCATCAGGCAATGATAATTCTTCCAGTCGCCGGTGATATTATCGAGTGTCCCTTCCAGCAGCTTCCTGCCGTCGGCGGCAACCACTTCCACCTTCAGCGACATCGCAGAAGAGGACCGGGCAAACACCGAAAAGTAGTATTTTTCCCCCTTGTTAATCCCGATACCGCGGAAGCCTTCGTTGGTCAGGCCGAAGCCTTCGCCGGGATTCTGGACTTCCAGACGCAGATAGTTCGGATTCACCGCGTTCAGCGGGTCCTGGCCTTCGGTTATGGTCCATTTGCCTGCCGCCTGCCCGCCCTGGATCGGACGCCAGCCCATCATCGTCTTGGGGAATTCAAACGAGCGATTCTTCACCAGCTCAGCATACAGACCGCCGTCGCCGTTGAAATTGATGTCTTCAAAGAAAATCCCCCACATCGTCGGGGAAATCTGCGGGCCGGATTTGTCTGCGGAAATCGTGATAGTGGTTTGACAGACGCCTGCCGCAGAAAGCAGAATGAAGATACCCAGTAAAACCGATAGAATGACTCCCTGTTTCATAGTAAACTCCATGTATCTATGCGTTTCGTTATCTACTCACAAACTGTACTGTACTATACTGCATTCATCCTTCCATGTCCATCCAAAACCGTAAACATCAACTCCTGCGAGCGTTACAGAGACTGATCGCGTCGGTCTGTGTCGCACGTCGTCGGGGCCAGCCCCGTGCCTATTGCACTCTGGCCTGACTTTATTGTGAAAACAGAACGACTTTTTGCAAAGAATACCCATCTGAGGCAGGGTGCAAAACAGGGTACGGACTGCACGGACTGGATTTTTGAGCGAATATCTCAGTGAGTATCCTTTTTTGGGTTACTGTATGGATTATTATTATAATAATCCAT
>DLFY01000246.1:22863-27327 GCA_002482415.1 Phycisphaerales bacterium UBA7708 | reverse complement strand
TGCAAAACCTGTGAAAAAGGTGCAACAAAAACCATGCCTTTGCACCTGGTTTACGGGGATTTTCGTTTAACTGGTTGCCAGGGGTTCGAGGTCGAGACCTGCGAACTGCCCGGCCTGGTATTTGTAATAGGCCAGCGACGCCACCATGGCAGCATTATCGGTACACAAGGATTTGGGAGCCACCAGCAGGGTCAGCCGATGCTTATCGCACATTGCCTGCATCGCCTCACGCAGGGTCGAGTTAGCCGCCACCCCGCCGCCCATCAGGACCGTTTTTGCACCAATCTGTTTAGCTGCCCGGCGGGTCTTGATAACAAGGGTGTCGATCACCGCCTGCTGAAACGAGGCGGCAACATCGGCGATTTCCTGCGGAGTCATCGTGGCAGCGCGGTTCTGACCGCTCATATCCTGTCCCTGACAATAATACAGCACGGCAGTCTTAAGCCCGCTGAACGAGAAATCCAGCGACTGGCCGTCCAGCAGCGACCGCGGAAAATCAATCGCCCTGGGATTGCCCTGCCGGGCGGTCTTTTCGATATTCGGTCCGCCGGGGTACGGCAGATTCAGGATGGTCGCCACCTTGTCGAAAGCCTCGCCTGCGGCGTCGTCGATGGTTGAACCGAGCAGCTTAAGCTCCAGTGCAGACTGGGCCTCGTAGAGGCTGGTATGTCCGCCGGAGACAATCAGGGCGATTGNNTTGCGGGCAATTGGATGTGTTCTGCCGATATCAGCGCCGATTGCAGATGGGCGTGGAGATGATTAATCGCCACCAGCGGCTTATTCCAGCCAAAGGCCAGCGTCTTGGCCGCAGTCACGCCCACCATGAGGGCAATCGATAGACCGGGCTGATTGGCAATGGCCACCGCCGATAAATCTTCCGGACCGACATGGGCCTGTTCCATCGCCTCGCGTACCACCGGGAGAATCTTTTCCAGATGCGCCCGGGATGCGATTTCCGGCACAACGCCGCCGTACTTTTCATGCAGCTTGACCTGCGAGGCCACCACCGAGGACAGAATCTCTTTGCCGTTACGCACCACCGCCGCGGCGGTTTCGTCGCAACTGGTCTCTATGCCTAATATCGTTACTGTTTTATCCATTATCTGTGCCGGATATTCCTTGTCAGCTTTTTATTATTTCCATTCGGATACGCATCATACAAAAAAAGACCGGCGGATGCAATTTTCTGGTCAAAAACTTCTTTTGGGGGTGTCCGGCAAAAAATTTCCAAATGAAGTGGACAAAGCCCCCCCTGCCGTGGTACATTTCCGCCCGACTGAACGGAGTGGGTCAAGACGGTCTGATTCGCGTCGAACAAAATCAGACCAAATGTGTATAAAATTTAGTTCCCTGACGGGGAAAAAGCAACGCAGCCAGCAATTATAGGAGATGATTCATGTTTGAACACTACTCAGAACATGCACAAAGCGTTTTGGAACGAGCTCGCCAGGAAGCACAAAAATTGCGTCACGACCACATCGGAACCGAACATATCCTGTTGGGGCTGATTGAAGTCAAAGATGGATGTGCCGCCAGCGTACTGAGTCAGCTCAATGTGGACCTGCCGCATGCCAAAGAACAAGTCAGGCAATTAGTCACCCACGGTTCCGGCCCGGAAGACGGCAATTATGAAAAACTGCCCTACACACGGCATACGCAAAGCGTTCTGAAGGACGCCGTCCAGGAAGCCCGCAATCTCAAGCATGCCACTATCGGTTCTGAGCATCTGCTGCTGGGGCTGCTGTATGAAAATGAAGGGACCGGCGCACAGGTCCTGCGGAATATGGGACTCAAGCTGGACGAGGTCCGTAAAAGTGTGCTGCATGTGCTGAATCGCGACGGGTATTGAACCGTCCCGGTTTGGCCGAACAAGACTCTGTACAAAGCCCTTTACCCGAAACCGGGTCAAAGGGCTTATTTTTTCCGTGAATAGAAATACACAATAATCGCTGTCACAATAAGCAGTGTCAAAACGGATTTGGGTGTAAACAAAAACATAGCTTCACCTTAATTTAGTCCATACGTTTTGTGATGGTGACGAAAACGCCGTCGACCTTTTTTAGCACGGTAATTAACCACCAGATGGTATGTTAAATAATATCCTGCCGTTGCCGCCAGGGCGCCCAGTATCAGACCGCCGACAGTCACCTCCAGCCCGATTTTGCCGAAAACAACCCCGACCTCTTTCCAGAACGCAGCCGTATGAGCGCGGGTTATAAAGGCACTGAAGGAGAAAATGCCGGCCAGCAGATCATCCACCTGGGCCGGGTCAATCCAGGACGCCGGATGCACCCATCCCACCAGCAAGCGTCCCACCATATAAGCAGGCAGATACACCGGCAGCAAGGTCAGCGGATTACTGAGCCAGACCATCGCAACCGCCAGGGCCTTGTTGGCCTTGAGCAGGGCTGCAATCGTCAGTGCAATAATCATGTGAAAACCCAGAAATGGACTGAATGCAACCGCCAGACCGACGGCAACACCCCGCGCAATGCGCTCGGGTGTATCGTCCACATGCAGAATGCGGAACTTTACAAATCGAACCGCAGGACGAAATAACTGCTGCAGAAAAGTCCTGCTTCGAAGCCGGATTTTGGATTTTTCAATAGCTATTGCAGCACTCCGTTTATCGTATCCCACACCATGGATTCTGTCACCTGAGTAATCCCGTAGGTCGGGTCATGATGTTCAATCCCCGGCCCCCTTCCAAAGGCATTGACCGCCGCAACCCAGCCGGGTCGGCCATACGGCCCCACCCGCGCGGGATTGGTATGTCCGAAAATCACCACCGTCGGCACATCCATCGCCGCGGCAATATGGCCCGGGCCGGTATCGTTGGATAACACCAGTCGGGCCCCTTTGAGCAAAGCCGCCAGTTCCGGAATCGAAGTCTGTCCGGCCAGCGATACTATCGGAATCAGTGCTTTCTGTTGTACGGCCTGGGCCAGCGATTGTTCCGACTTCGAGCCTGCGGCCACAATTGCAAAACCGTACTCCCGGGCCAGCCGCTGGGCCGTGGCGGCAAATCGTTCCACCGGCCAGCATTTGCTGGCATGGGCAGACCCTGAAATCAGCACCGCATAGGGTTTATCGGTCAGTCCCGCGGCGACCAGCTTGCCTCTCACCGATTCGACCGCCTGGGCTGGCGGGACGATTGGGTAGTCCGTACGAAGGTTGACGGCCCCCGCTTCCGACACAATCTTATTGTAATAATCCACCAGATGGTTCGACTCTTCGGGCGGCAAAATCCGACGGGTATAAAACAGCGACGCCCCTTCGCGCGTCTGGCTCATTCCAAATCGCAAAGAGCACCCCGTCTGCCAGGCAAAAAACGCGGTGCGAAACAAACCCTGCAAATCCAGAACCAAATCAAACCGGCTGTGACGCAGGCGTTTGAGAAAAACCCTGAATTCCGCGAAGGCCTGTCTGGAATGCCACCATTTCCCCAGCAGCTTGCGGTCAAACAGGATGATTTCATCCAGACCCGTCACGCATTCCAGCAGCGGCGCAAACTCTTTTCGAACCAGCCAACTGATGCGGGCCTGGGGAAACGATGCCCGCAGTGTGGCTAAGGCCGGCAGAGCAAAGACGATATCGCCCAGCGCGGACGGTTTGATGATCAAAATATTTCGATATTGTATTTGTTGCACCATAAGTCACATTATCTTATTAAAAGTTCTGCATTGTAAACGATAACCGATAAAAATGTAAAGACAACAGTTGTATTTCTTTAAAATTGGAACAACAATAGAGCAAAACGACGATTGTGGAGAATGCGATGGCAGTCAAAGGAACCTATATATATGATTGGCCCCGCCCGATGGTTACCGTCGATGCGGCCGTCTTTCGGCTTAGCCCGCAAGGATGGGAGATTTTGCTGATTCAGCGGGGACGCGAGCCTTTTCGGGGAAAATGGGCCTTGCCGGGAGGATTTCTGGAGCTGGATGAGGAACTGCAAGCCGGTGCGGCGCGGGAATTAAAAGAGGAAACGGGTCTGGATGGAATAGATTTAGAACAGCTTTGCACCATCGGAACCATCGGCAGAGACCCCCGGGGAAGACTGCTGACTGTTGTCTATTGGGGAATCAGCCGGACAGACCAGCAGCCCTGTGCCGGCGACGACGCCAGCCAGGCAGGCTGGTTTCCTGTCCAGCAATTGCCGGAGATGGCTTTTGATCATGCGGACATCGTTGCGACAGCAATCGGGAAACTCCTGTCGGTATATCCGGAAAACCTGAAATAATCGGGTAAGATTCTATTGACAATAACAGTAAAAACCGGTAGTCTTTACGCGATTCAATGGAACGCCTGTNNGCCTGTTTTGCAGTCGAGGCAAAAATAGAGGTCCTTATTGGGAAAATGCTTATGGATAAGCCATCAATTTCTTCATACCTGCGGGAACATCTCGACGATATTGTTAAAAAGAAAGAACCCGGACCCTATATTACGATTTCCCGTCAATAC
>DLFY01000246.1:18065-22838 GCA_002482415.1 Phycisphaerales bacterium UBA7708 | reverse complement strand
GTGGAAACTGTATCATAAAGAATTACTCAAGCAGCTTGCCCAGGATATCGGTCTGGCCGAGGAAATCCTCGAAAAAGAACGGGTTGCACGCCCCAGCCTGATGAAAGATTTCCTGCGGGGCCTGCTCAAAAGCAATATCCCCGATGGCTACGAAATCCGCAAAAGCATCACCGCGATGGTGCGTACGGTTGCTTTTGAAGGCCACGCCGTGATTATCGGACAGGGCGGCACGGCAGCCACGGCTGACCTTGAAAACGGCATCAGCATACGCATCGAGGCCCCCAAGGAATGGCGTATCGCCCGGGTCTGCCTGCGGGAACAACTGAGCAAAGACCAGGCCTCATCGCGGATTGACGAAATCGACGGACAGCGGCAATATCTGCGAGAAATGTATGAAAAACAAAATTCTCGCCTGCCGGCCTTTAACCTTTTGGTCGATAACTCCGTCTTTAGCAAAGAACAAATGGTCGAACTGGTCTTGTTCGCTATGGAACAGAAGAATCTGATTCCGAAACAAGCCCCTAAAAAATAAAGCGTGACAAAGTTGTCTTAAAATTGAACAATAAATTTATGGTTTTTTCTGGACTTGTATTCGACGAAACCTATAATGCTCTTTTTTGAACAATAAAAGGTTTAGTCTGGAAAAAGTCATTAAAGCCGGATTTGGGAATGGAACTGATCAAACAAATAAAAGATGCTGAACAGCAAGCCAAAGAGATCGTGGAAAAAGCCAAACGCGATGCGACTGAACTTGCCGATCAAACCAGACAACAACGCTCGGATATGCTTCGGCAGGCCCAGGAGCAGCGTCTCAAAGCTATTCAGCAGGCTGTCGATGCGGCTGAACAGCAAGGCCGCAAAGAAGTCGAAACTCTGGCCGCTGAAGGCAAAAAGCAGCGCGACGCGTTGCTTAGCACCAGCCGAGGCAAGATTGATGAGCTGACCGGGAAGGTTTTGGCATCGCTGTGGAGTTGACACCACTTTCTGCGACTCTGTAATTCCGGCGAACTGTACAACGTAAATAATTGACAAAACAGGGGTTATTCCCTGTTTTCTAAATGAATCGATGTTACGACGGGGATAGACAATGGCGATAGCCCCCATGCAAAAAGTGATGATTGCGGCACACCGCAGCCAGGCGGGACAGATAATTTCTGCCCTGCAGGATGCCGGTATCATCGAAATTCTCAATGCGGAACGGGCCATGGTCAGCAAGGAATGGCCCGAACTGGAGATGGACACCGAGCGGCCCAAGGACACCGAAGAACTGGTCGCCCGGTTGGATAAGGCTATTGCATTTCTAAAGCCCTTTGCCACACAAAAGGATGGCCGGTCGGCCCTGCGTCCTCTGGTTGAAGTCAATAAGAAGGCTTATACCGAAATCGTATTGGGGTCCTCGGCTCTTATTTTATTAGATAAGGCGGAACGGGCACAGGCAGGAATAGAAAAGTTTCAGAGCCAATTAGACACGCTTCATACAGAAATCCAGAAGCTCTCCGCCTGGAAGGATTTGCAAACCCCTTTAGAACAGTTGGGCACGCTGGAAACCGCCGCCTGTTTTATCGGGATACTGCCCCGACAGCATTTTGCAGCAGCAATCGCAAAATTAGAAGAATTCCAGGCCGCGGTCCAGACCGTCGGCGGCGGCATCACCACGCAGCCCTGCCTGGTCTTCTGCATGAAAGAAGTCGCCCAGGACGTGCAGAAAGCGTTGCGTTCCTGTGAATTTGAACCAGCCAGCTTCGAAGGGCTTAAGGGAACTGTCGCAGACAATATTACACAACGTCAAGGACGCATCACCGAAATCGAACGTGAACTGGCCAACGCTTATAAAACCGCGACTGAAATTGCCGCAGAACGGCTGAAATTGGAAATTCTGGCGGATCATTATCAAAATTTTATGCTCCGCAAACAGACCCAATCCATGGCCCCGGCCACTGATTCAACCATTTTCTTTGAAGGCTGGGTAAAAAAGAAAGATTATCCGCAATTAGTCAAACTGCTTGAGCCGTTTGACGGGGCGGATATCGCTCCCATCGAGCCGGGCAAAGATGAAGAAGTGCCGGTGGAAATCGAAAATGCCAAGTATGTCCGGCCATTTGAAACCGTCACACGACTGTACGGCATGCCGATTCCCTCATCGATTGACCCAACGGTGTTTCTGGCTCCGTTTTTCGCAATTTTCTTTGGATTGTGCATGGCCGATGGCGGCTATGGCCTGATTCTGGTGGCCCTGCTGGCCTGGGCGGTCTGGAAGGCTCAGGGCGATAAAAAGATGCTGTGGATGCTTTTGGTCTGCGGTATTACCACAACGCTGGCCGGAGCCATTACCGGAAGCTGGTTTGGAGATGCAATCAGCTCTCTACTCCCGGAAGGGCATGCATTAGAAGGCATTCGACAGAAATTGACATTGATAGATCCAATGAAGGACCCCATGAAGTTCTTCATACTATCACTCGCAATTGGGTATATCCAGATACAGTGTGGATTAACAATTGCTTTCTTCGCTAATGTATTTAAAAAAGACTGGACAGCCGCATTATGTGACCAGTTAGTATGGATTTTCCATCTGAATAGTCTATTATGCATCGGACTGGCCAGCAGCGGTGTACTACCAGAAGCAGTGAAAAAACCTTGTATATTTATTGTATTTTTCACATCATTCATAATTTTATTGTTTACCGTACGTAGTGGTGGTTGGGGTGGACGAATAGGATTAGGCTTTTACCAACTTTTCAGTACCGTTTTCTATATCGGTGATGTGCTCAGCTATGCCCGACTGCTGGCCCTTTGCTTGGTCGGAGCAGGTTTTGGAATGGCAATCAATATTTTGGTTAAATTGGTAATTGATCTTCCGTACATCGGATGGTTCTTAGGTGTTGTTCTATTTATTGGCGGGCACTTATTCAATATTGCTTTATCTATACTGGGTGCATTTGTACACTCTTTACGATTGCAATTTGTGGAATATTTTCCGAAATTCTTCGTTGGAGGAGGACGTGATTTTACTCCTCTTCGAAAAGAGTACAAACACATTCAAGTAAAATAATAAATGTAACTAAAAGCAGAGGATTCCGCCAGAAGCGGAACAGTAACTTAGACAAGAAAGGATATTTTGATTATGCTGGACATGATGGGTTTGACATTCGCATTGATAGGGGCGGCAGTAGCGGTATTTTTATCAGGTATCGGATCGGCTATCGGTTTAGGAGCTGCCAGCAAAAGCGCGACTGCGGTATTGAGTGAAAAGCCAGAACGATATGGTACATTGATGCTGTTGGTATTGCTCCCCAGTACGCAAGGACTTTATGGTTTTATTGTAGGATTGATGGTGGTTATGAAAATCGGTCTGATCACTGGTCCTGCAGAAATTGTATCATGGTCTCAGGGTTTGCAGATTTTTGCTGCCTGCCTGCCGGTGGCAGTTGCTGGCATGGTCAGCGGTATCCATCAGGGTCGAACCGGCGCTGCGGGTATCATGATGGCTGCAAAACGCCCGGAATTGGCTTTTAAGGCGGGCGTTATTTATGCGGCGATGATCGAACTGTATGCCATTCTGGGCTTTTTGATCTCATTTTTAGTAGTCAAGGCTATTCAGATTGGTGCTTAATTCAGAAACCGCATAAAGCCCTTTAATACAAGGTCTATTATGAACGCCGAACAGGTAGTACAAAAGATAGTGTCTCAGGCCAGGGCCGAGGCGGACAAGATACTTGCCGCCGCCCGGGAGGCTGCCGGCAAGGAAAAACAGCGACTGGACCAGGAACTTGGCGTCTTTGCCGGTGATGCCCGCAAGGCGGCCGAGGCCGCAGGTCAGGATAAGCTGGCCCGCATGCTGGCCGCCGCCCGGATGCAGAATGCCCGGGAACTGCTGGCCGCCAAGGGTCAGGTTCTGGATGAGCTTTTTGCACGGGTCAAGCAGCGCATTGAGCAGATGCCCGACGGAGAGTACCTGGAGCTGATGAAACGGCTGCTTCACAAGTCGGTTCAGACCGGCCAGGAAGAGGTCATTGTCGGCCGTCACGAAGGCCGGATCAACCAGGACTTTCTCAACCGCATCAATGGAGAGCTGGCCGGACAGGGCAAAGGGCATCTTCACCTGAGCTCGACCCGGGAAGATATCTCCGGCGGCTTCATTCTGTCCAGCGGCAAGGTCCGAATCAATGCCAGCGTGGATGTACTGGTGGCCCAGCTTCGTGATGCAATGGAAATGCAGTTAACCGCCGAATTATTCGAATAATCGGGACAAGCGAAAACACGATGAGCCTTCAAGAGGACTTGACAATAAGCGATTTTTACCGGTATCCGCCGGTCGGGACCGAGAACTGGGACTACATGTTTCCCACGGCCCGGGTGCGGGCGATGGAATTGTCCATGCTGTCGCGCGGGCTGCTGTCGGATATGGCCAACGCGCCGGATTTCAATGCCGCCGCCGAGCTGCTCAGCTCCACTGAATACGCGATTGCATCCAACAGCACCGACGCCCAGATAGAGCAGATGCTCATGGAGCGGCGGACGGCTGTTCGGGCACTGTTTGCCGACCTGATGCTGGATGAATCGCTGGTGCAATTGTTGCGGGCCCGGGAAGACTATGCCAATATGCGTCTGGCGATTCGCCGGCTGGTTATGGAAAAACCGCTGGGTCTGGATTACAGCAATGAAGGCAGTGTCCCGGCGGAGGAATTCGAGGAAATTCTCCAGCAGGAAAATTATGAACGGCTGCCGGAGTACCTGCAGGACGCTGTTGAGGCGGCTATCCTGGGGTACTACGAT
>DLFY01000246.1:0-18057 GCA_002482415.1 Phycisphaerales bacterium UBA7708 | reverse complement strand
GGGCGGAATATCAATGGCGCCTCAAGCGATCACGGGAATTGGACAACATTTTCTTTCAATCCGCATCCCGTATCCAGGTGGACCTGTACAATCTGCGCACCCTGCTGCGGCTTAAAATCGCGGAACGGGACGAGCGGGATTTCTTCTTTGACGGCGGCTTTGTGGATATGGACAAATTTATTCAGGGACTGTCGGCGCCGTATGAATCTCTGAGCAGCCTGTTTTTTGCCACACCCTATTATGAAGTCGTTGAAGAAAGTGTACGCTACCTGCGTTCGGAACAGTCTTTCCTGAAACTCGAGCAGCAGTGCGAGGATTACCTGATGAGCTTTTTGAAAACCACTCGGGAAATCGCCGCCGGCCCGCAGCCGGTGATCGCCTACTGCCTGATGAAAGAAGCCGAAATACGTGCCGTACGCATGGTTTTGATGGGAAAGAAAAATTCGCTGTCGGCCAAACTGATTCTGGATCGGCTTGGCACCTGGCACGGATAATCGATAGATCAGTATAACGAGTGAGCCGCGGCTCACTCCAGCACGAGTAAAAACAGTATGGATGGAAAAGTAGCGGTTTTGGGAAGTGCGGATTTTGTGATGCCGTTTGCGGCGCTGGGTCTGGATACGTTTGCGACCGAGCCGCAGGCCGATAAAGTCACCCAGACTGCCCAGCAGATATTGAAACAGAAATACTCCCTGGTCGTGGTGGCCGAAAATATCGCCGGCCATGCCCGGACGGTGTTTGATACCACTCAGAAGAAGGCAACGCCCTGTGTGGTGATTGTGCCGTTTACCACCGAACCGTCGGGGGTGGCGACCGAATCGCTGGGACGGCTGCTCAAAGTGGCAACGGGTATCGATATTCTGCAATAAAGCAACACCGGGAATCCGCCCGCTCGACGGCGGTTTCCGAACCTGATAAAGAACGATAAACGGTAAATTATTAACTCATAAGGTTAGACAAATGGCCGAGGCACAAAACGGAAAAATCATTAAAGTAGCCGGGCCGGTCGTGGTGGCCGAAGGCATGCTTGGCGCGCGGATGTATGACGTAGTCCGCGTCGGTAACGACAACCTGATCGGCGAAATCGTGGAATTGCACGGCGACCNNAGTATCCAGGTGTATGAAGACACGGTGGGTATCGGGCCGGGCGAAAAAGTCGTCAATACCGGCGCCCCGCTGAGCGTGGAACTGGGGCCGGGCCTGATTTCCAGTATTTATGACGGCATTCAGCGTCCGCTGGATGCCCTGGTCAAGGAACAGGGCAGCTTCATTCTTCGCGGCAGCGCCATTCCTGGCCTGCGTCGGGATGTCAAATGGCATTTCAAGCCCCTCGTCAAGAACGGCGCCAATGTCACCGCCGGGGATATCGTCGGTGAAGTTCAGGAAACGACGCTGGTGCTGCATAAAATCATGGTGCCTTTCGGCGCCGCCGGCACGGTGGAAGGCCTCAAAGAAGGCGATTTCACGGTCGATGAAGTCATTGGTTATGTCAACGGCAAGGACGGCAAGACTGAATTGAAGCTGATGCAGAGATGGCCCGTTCGTCAGCCGCGCCGGGTTCATCAGCGGTTGAATCCCAACGAGGTTCTGATGACCGGCCAGCGCGTTATTGATGCATTCTTCCCGATTGCCAAAGGCGGTACGGCCTGCGTGCCCGGACCTTTCGGCACCGGCAAGACCGTTGTACAGCACCAGTTGGCCAAGTGGGTGGACGCCGATATGGTCGTGTATGTCGGCTGCGGCGAACGCGGCAACGAAATGACCGACGTGCTCAAGGAATTCCCCGAATTGAAAGACCCGCACAGCGGCGAGCCGCTGATGAAGCGTGTGGTGCTGCTGGCCAACACCTCGGATATGCCCGTGGCCGCCCGTGAAGCGTCGGTTTATACGGGTATTACCCTGGCTGAATATTTCCGCGACATGGGGTATTCGGTGGCACTGATGGCTGACAGCACGAGTCGCTGGGCCGAAGCCATGCGTGAAATCTCCACCCGTCTGGAAGAAATGCCCGCCGAAGAAGGCTATCCGGCCTACCTCGGCGCTCGTATCGCATCGTTCTATGAACGTGCCGGCCGTGTGGTCTGCCTGGGCGGTCCGCAGCGCGAAGGCGCCCTGTCGATTATCGGGGCCGTCAGCCCGCCCGGCGGCGACCTGTCCGACTCGGTGGTGCAGGCGACTCTGCACGTGGTCAAGGTGTTCTGGTCGCTGATGGCCCGCCTGGCCCAGCAGCGCCACTTCCCCGCCATCGACTGGCTGACCAGCTATTCGTTCTATAAGCAATATATGCCCGGCTGTTTTGCAGATGCTGTCAAGGGCAAGCATTTTGCAGAAATGATGCAGCAGGCCGTGGAACTGCTGGAACGCGAATCGCAGTTGATTGAAATCGTCCGCTTAGTCGGCGCCGAATCCATCGGCCCCAACGAACGGATGGCGCTGGAAACGTCCAAGAGCATTCGTGAAGACTTCCTGCACCAGAATGCGTTCCACAAGGTCGATACCTATACCTCGGTTGACAAGCAGTATGATATGATTTCACTGATTCTGCATTTCCATCAGCAGGGTCTGACGGCCATCGAGAACGGGGTGGATCCGGCCGACATCTTCAAGCTGTCGGTTCGGGAAGATATCGCCCGGTGCAAATATATCGACTATGCCGAAAAAGAAAAAATATACGCAATCAAAGATAAAGTTGACCAGCAGATCAAAAGCCTTTATGGCGGTTCTGCAGTTGAATCAGCCGCTTAAATCCAACGAATCTGCGGGAGTACGCTATGCTTAAAGAATATAAAACGGTTTCAGAAATTTACGGGCCGCTGATGCTGGTTGAAGGCGTCGAGATGGCCAAATACGGGCATATTGTGGATATTGAGCTGGGCGACGGTTCCGTGCGTCACGGCCAGATTCTGCAGGTCCAGAACGACAAAGTCCTCGTGCAGGTCTTTGAAGGCACCGAAGGCATCAATGTCAGCCAGACCACCGTCCGCTTCCTGGGCAAACCGATGGAATTGTCGGTATCCAGAGAAATGCTGGGGCGTGTGTTCAGCGGCGTCGGCGTCCCGAAGGACAACGGCCCGGCCATCCTGCCCAAAAAGAAACTCAACATCAACGGCAACCCGATTAACCCGTTTGCCCGGGATTATCCGAATGAATTCATTCAGACCGGCATCAGCACCATCGACGGCCTGAATCCGCTGGTTCGCGGACAGAAGCTGCCGGTTTTTTCCGGCTCGGGTCTGCCTCACGATGAAATCACCGCCCAGTTGTGCCGTCAGGCCACTGTCCGCGGCAAGGGCGAACAGTTCGCCGTGGTGTTTGCGGCCATGGGGATTACCTTTGAAGCCGCTCAGTTTTTCATCAATGACCTGACCAACACCGGGGCCATCGAACGTGCGGTGCTGTTTATCAACCTGGCCAACGACCCGGCGATTGAACGTATCGCCACGCCGCGTGTCGCCCTGACCTGTGCCGAATACCTGGCCTTTGAGGAAGACATGCACGTGCTGGTGGTGCTCAACGACATGACCAACTACTGCGAGGCGCTGCGTGAAATCAGCGCCGCCCGCAAGGAAGTGCCCGGCCGCCGCGGTTATCCGGGTTATCTGTACACCGACCTGGCCACGATTTATGAACGTGCCGGCCGTGTGAAAGGCCAGAAAGGCTCGATTACCATGGTGCCTGTGCTGACCATGCCGGAAGACGACAAGACCCACCCGGTGCCGGATTTGACCGGTTACATCACCGAAGGGCAGATTATTCTGGGCCGTTCGCTGCACCGCAAGGCTGTTGCCCCGCCGGTGGATTGCCTGCCGAGCCTGTCGCGTCTGAAAGACAAGGGTATCGGGCCTAATAAGACACGCGAAGACCATGCCGACCTGTATAACCAGCTTTATGCGGCCTATGCCCGCGGCAAAGAAGCACAGGAACTGGCAACCATTCTGGGCGAAGCCGCGTTATCGGCTGAAGACCAGAAATTCATGAACTTCGCCAACCAGTTCGAACGGCGGTATATTTCGCAGGGGTATTACGAAAACCGGACGATTGAGCAGACGCTGGACCTGGGCTGGGAACTGCTCAGCATGTTCGACAACGTTGAACTCAAGCGTATCGATACCAAGCTGATCGAGAAATATATGCCCCGATTCCGTCAGAAGAAGTCCGAACAAACCGCCCCGGTGGAGTCATAATCCATGGCATCAAATCAGACGGTTAATGCAACACGTATGGAATTGCTGGGCCTGCGGCGACGCCTGGCCCTGGCGGCCCGCGGCCACAAGCTGCTCAGCCAGAAACGCGACGAGATTTGCCGCCAGTTGGTCAATATCGCCCGTGCCCTGAAGGGTTTGCGTCAGAAGGTCGAGCAGGAACTGCTGGAGACCACCCGCCGGTTTATGATGGCACGGGCAACCATGGAGCCGGAGCAGATTCGGGCCGCAATGGAAGTCCCTACGGCTAAATTCAGCCTTGCCATCTCCTTTGCCAGTATCATGAGCGTTCGGGTCCCCCTGTTGACCAAGCAGCTTGAAGGTGATATCATAGCCTACGGTTTCGGCAGCACCAGCGGCGAGCTGGATATCGCCCTGCGGGCTCTGAACCGCGCCTTTGACAGCCTGATGGAACTGGCCGAAAAAGAAAAACAGGCCCAGTTGCTGGCGACGGAACTGATGAGTACCCGTCGTCGCGTCAATGTTCTGGAACACGTTGTTATTCCGGAAGTGGGTGAACAGATTAAGTACATTTACCGCAAACTCAGTGAAGCCGAACGTGACAATATCAGCCGTCTGATGAAAATTGCCGACATGATTCGAGGCGAAAGCGCCTGACACAAACAGCCGGCATCTGTCGGCCATAATAACACAAAAAGATAAAGCCGGTCCTCAAAACCGGCTTTTTACTGTAATGGCAGAAAACGGTTCAAGCAAACCTCAGTCGGTACCGTCCAAGTCGTTTATGACGGCCGGGCCTGCTTTGCACTACAGCCACACAAATGTGCATCTGTGCTGGGGTCTGTCCATTGCGGTGTATCTGACGGCCTGCTTCTTCTGGAGCAGACTTTTGATTGGAGAGGATTTATCGGTCAGTCTGCTGGGGCTTTTCCGACCTGAATTCTGGAATATCGGACGATTTGTCGATTTACCCCTGAGCATCTACGAATATCCCTGGCAAATCGTGGTGCTGGGCATCCTGATGGGTATCCTGGCCACGGTGCCGGTCCTGACCAGCCAGCTATTGAGTTTTCGCTACAGCATCCCCATGATCCTGTCGGTGATGCTGGTATCCCGACTCGGGCTGTTTGGGGTATTTCTGCTGGCAAGCTGTATTGCCGTGGCGTGCAGGCCGCTTCGATTCCGTTCCCGATTCATTTCTGTGGCCTTGTGCATGGCCCCGCAGGTTGCCTACTGGGCCATCTGGGGCGGCTACCAAAGTATTGATCCCATCCGCTGGGGCTTTTCCTACGCCCCGTGGCTGTATGCCTGGCTGACAGGCCTGTTTATGTCCGCCATTATTCTGATTATTGGACATTATAACCGCTACAAACCCGGAGGAGTCTGGCTGACCAGCTTTTTACTGCTGGCGCTGGCGTCATGGCTGTTTTATGACAAAATCGGTTTTTCCGAGCTGGATTATCAGCTTTATGTCGCCGGCTCAAGCCCGGAAGAAGTAGATGAATTCCATGACCATTCACTGACCGAAACCCTCAACGAAATTATGCAGGATGAATCCACGCGAAGCTGGCTGCAGGGACATTTTTACCCGGCGGAATCACTGCAATTGCGAGAAAAACTGAAGGCCGATATCCAGAATCAGCTTGTGTATGGCAACTGGCCGCAGTGGATTCAGAAAAAACTGCCGGAGCCGTTTTTGTATCAGTCCAAACGCCAGACGCTGCTTCGCCAATATGAACGTTTTATTGATAAATGGCCCAAAAGTGATCGAATGCCTATCGTCTTGTACTATAAGGCTTTACTGCTGGAAATGTACCCCAACATTCGCCAGTTCGGGCAAACTGAAATCCTGCGGTTTTACAGCGATTACCCCTATTATGAGAACATCCTGATCTGGCAGAAGCTCTATGATGCCTTTCCATCCAGCCCGGAGGCCCTTGAAGCCCGCTGGCGTATCGCTATGCACGAATCCGGTCGCGGCAAATTCGAAAAAGCCGAAGAACTCTGTGATGTAGCGGTATCACTCATAGCCTCGGAAATTCAGAAAAATGAGAGCCAGCCGGCCAGTTCACCTTCGGGTCTGTTCAGCGCTTTTAATCAGCCGGCCAAAACCATCATGACCGCATCCAAATTACGCGATTTAGCTTTCCGGATGAAAAGACTTCGGCTTTTGATCGGTCGTGAAAATCAGGGTACAACGTCCCAATCCAAACAGCGTCTTGCGGAATTTGTGATGTTAAATCCCTACCGCCTTGACTATGACGGAAAACTGGTCTCGCTGCTTGCAGCAACCGATGCATCCGATCCCTTACGAGACAATATCCTGTTGGCCCAGGCCCTTATTGTTCCGGATAGCACATTAAAATTCCAGAAATTTACGGAAATCACCGAGACATTTCCCTCNNTGCTGCGGTTCAGGCTTTATATGAAATGGGCGTTATCAAAATCAGCCTCTGGAAGAATACTCAAAATCAGCCCGATGCCAAGAAGGCGGCCCTAAGTGAAGCCCGTGCCCTGCTGACCCGATTGACTACCAATCATCCCAAGACGCTTTGGGCGGAACAGGCCAACAAACTCCTGAATACTCTGCCTGCCTCTGAATAAAACCTGAACGCCCGATAACTCGGTTTTCCAGTTGCGCTGCTCCATTTCAGTTATAGGACTTCTATTATTTCAGGTGGGGCTTCGGTCCCAAATCGTACCCTTTTTTGTCCAAATATCTTTCTTATTTCCACACTTCATTTGACCGATATATCGGCGTTACGTAAGTTTTTTACAGAACCAGTGTGGTCATACGAAAGACATTTGAGCTGAACACTCAGAAACAATGGTCTTATGAGTAAAAAAGGATTACTGATTTGGGCGATTTTGCTTGCCGTGCCGGGGGCGGTTGGGCTTTGGTCTGTATTAACCAATCAAGCCAGCCAGCAGGCACAAATTCGCGTCTGGCAAAGCCAGATACAAGACAAAACAGACCAGTATCTCCAGAGCTACCAGCAATGGAATGCCCTCAAGCCGGAACAAAAAAATGATACGCCGTGGGGGCAGGGCATCTTTGGCGGTCCGGAAATACAGCGGCAGCTCGAACAGAATCAGGACAAGCAGCTTGCAATCGATATGGTTCACCTGGCCAACGGCAGCAAGACCGTTCCTGAAGAACTGGCCGAGGTGATGTATGGGGTCGGCTGGCAGGACAAAGTCGATCAGTTCCGCCGAAATTGTGAAACTCGGGAAATGATTATCGTCGCCTCGTCGGTTTGCCTTGGGTCGGGTGTATTTATCTTCACCGTAGTCACCGTCGTCTGGCTTGTCAAAACAGTCTTGCTTCGCGGAAAACAGAAGCAGGAAGAACAACCCGCCGAAGAAAAACCCGTCATAAAACCTCAAAAAGCGGCCGAGCCTCTAAAGGCAAAAACTCAACCCATTCCGACAGCAGAAACTCCGCATTCTGATAAAGAAAAAGAAACATCGCCCTCACTGGACTCTGAACCGCAATTGTCACCGCGAGATGTCGGCTACTTTGAATCGATCCGCTCGGCTCGTAAGACGGCCGGATTATCCACCCATTCATCGGGTTTGGCAACAGCAGCGGCTGAACAGGAGGCTCTCTCGACCGAACCTTTGATGATGACCACTGAGCCGGTCTTGAACAGCTTATCCGAACTTACCGAAGAAGTCTCGGCCATTCGCCAGTTTGCCGCCAAGCAGCAGGACCAGATGAAGAAACTGCAGGACGGGTACGACTGGATGCTGATCCGTCGGTTTTGTCTTCGCATTATCCGCTGCATTGATAACATTTCCGACCGTATCCGGATCGCCAGGCAGCAGGACAAAGAGACCCAATCGCTGGAAGAGATTCGCGATGAATTGTCGTTTGCGCTGGAATCCAGCGGCGTGGAACAATTCGAGCCGGACATCGGCGCCGATTACAAAGGCCTGGAACGCTACGCTGAGGCCATTCATGATAAAGAACCCAATTCCCAGCCGGAACACAGCGGCACCATCGCTCGTGTTCTGCGGCCGGGGTATCAATATCTAATCAGTGATGAAGAAGTGAAAATTGTCCGTTGTGCCCAGGTCAAGCTGTTTGAATAACCTGGCTGATATACATTCTGGAGTTTGATTATGACAAAATTAGTTGGAATAGACCTTGGAACCACATTTTCGGCCATTGCGATACTGAATTCCATCGGTCGCCCGGAAATTATCCCCAACAGTGAAGGAGAACGCATTACCGCCTCTGCCGTCTATTTTGACGAGGACGAAGGCGGCGTGCGGGTCGGAATTGAAGCCATCAACAGCCGGCAGATCAATAGCGAGCGGGCGGTGCGGTTTGTCAAACGCCACATGGGAACCGACTGGACCAAGGTGATTGACAATCACACCTGGACCCCCCAGGAAATCTCCAGCCTGATTCTGAAAAAACTCAAACAGGATGCCGAAAAAGAACACGGGGCGATCACCGATGTTGTCATCTCTGTTCCGGCCCATTTTGATGAAACCCGCCGCAAGGCGACGATGGATGCCGGCACCCTGGCCGGACTCAATGTCATCGGCATTGTCAATGAACCCGTCGCGGCGGCCCTGTTTTATGCGGCCAGCCATGATATCAGCGGACGCGTTCTGGTGTACGACCTCGGCGGCGGCACCTTTGACGTGACCATCCTGGACATCAAGGGAAAAAGCACGAAAATCCTGTGCAGCCAGGGCGACCATGCTCTGGGCGGCATTGATTTCGACCATAAAATTATCGAGCTGTTCGAGCAGGAATATCAGAACCAGTGCGGCGCCAGGCTGATTCAGAGCGATCAGGACATGGCCAAATTTGAAGACGAGGCCGAAGACGTCAAAAAGACCCTGTCACGCCGGAACAGCGCCAAGAAAGTGCTGTACGGTGCCAGCGGCAGCGCTCGCGTTGAAATCACACGGGAACAATTCGAAAAAGCCATCGAATCGCTGATTGCCCGCACGGAGATGCTGATTGATGTGGCCCTGGACGAGGCCAAATCCTCCCCCAAAGACATCAACAAGATTCTTCTGGTCGGCGGTTCCACACGCATTCCCATGGTCCAGCAGCGCTTAACCGACAAATTCGGCTTTGCACCCGAAGCAGCGGTCAATGTCGATGAATGTGTCGCCCTCGGGGCCTCGATTCATGCCGGCCTGACGATGCTGCGGGAGAAACCCGAATCCGTTCCGCAGGGCATCGCCGGCGGCCTGCGGGATGTCAAGCTCAAAGATGTATGCAATCACAGCTACGGTACAATCTGCGCACCGCTGGATGAGCAGACCGGCCGGCACGTGGTTCGCAATACCATCCTGCTCAAGAAAAATACGCCTCTGCCCTGCTCGACCACACAGACGTTTTATACCATGGCCGAAAACCAGACCGAACTGCAGGTCATGATTACCCAGGGCGAGGATGAAGATCCTGATTTTGTCAACAAGATAGCCACCGAGATTTTCGAACTGCCCGGCGGTCGCCCCGCAGGCAGGCCCATTCGCGTGGAATACAGCTATGATGCCAACCAGCGTATGCATTGTGAATTCGAGGACCAGGAATCCGGCCGCAAGCTCGAAGTGGAATTCTGCATCGGCAAAGACGGTGAATTGTCGCAGAGCCACGTCAATCAGCAGGCCGAAACCCTGCAAAAAATGAAGGTTCAATAGCGGCACAAACTATGAATACCGCGGCGATTATCATTCTGACAGCGATTATGACCGCATCCCTGATATGGGTCATACCGCGGCTGCGCAGCCTGCTGCCCGGATTGAAGGGACTGGACCCGTATCATTTTGAGAACCGGGTGGAACTGCTGGGCAAATCCATCGACGGAGCGGAGATTGATGTGCTCGCGGTGGGCATGCGGGGGCGGATTACCACCCCCTGTGATTCCTGCGACACCAATGTATCGGTGGAAATTATGGATATCACTGAAGGACTGCTTGAGCCGCTGCGCGTTTTATGCACCCAGTCCAATATGCGGCGGGCCGAAGGGATGGAATTCTTTTTCCAGACTCATAACGGAATCATCCCCGGCCGTGATGCGATTCTGCCGCAATGGAGAACCGTACTTGAGTTGAGCTGCGATGTCCTGCGGTTTCCCAAACGCGGTCAGCGCCTGCTGCAATTTACCACCCGCATCAGTCAGGTGGGCACCGGCCGTGAACTGGCCGTCGCCAAAACCACCCTCAACTACTTTGTTGCCGCCGCGGAAGGATATCTGGATTTTGAAAAACGAATGGAACAGATTCTGGCCGGGGGCTATATTCTGGCCCATCAGGCTGCCGGGAATCAACCCAATCCGGAACAGCAGAAATTGATTGAAAACTGGCTCAATGGATGCGTGAATCATGCAGCGGCCAATTTAACGATTGATGTGCACAAAGTCATCCCCTCTGAAACCCCGGAACAGGCCGTGGACAAGGCCTGCGAAATCCTGATTCAGCGGGCCGATACAAATTATCGCTTCGGGCTTATCGAAGTGTGTGTCAAAATTGCCGCCGCCGCACAGCCGGTCAGTCGTCCACTGCAGGACTGGCTCAAAAATCTGTCGGAACGTCTGGAATTGCCGGCGGACCGCTTTCAGGCCATTTATCAGAAGTATCTGCCTCTGGATGCCCAGGAAAATCCCGATCCCGCATGTGTATTGGGTATTGATCCAACTCTGCCCGTCGAAGAAACACTCAAGCGGCTGACCGAAGAATACCGCAAATGGAACAGCCGGGTCAATCATCCGGATGCCAAAGTGCGTCAGCAGGCCGACAAAATGCTGTCCTACCTGACCGAAGTCCGTTCATGCTTGCTGGCCCAAAGCAAGGCCTGACAGGAGAATCTTCAAATCTGTGAACAGGCCGCCGGCTTCAATACCATATTGGTAATATTGGACAATATCTTTTTATCTGCATACTCCGGGATAGCCTTCATTTTCAGCCAGTCCGGATGCGAAACGAATGCCTTCCAGTTATCCTGCTGCTGTTGAGCATCTTTAAAGACCAGCATATACGTTAAATTGGGCATGGCTGGTCCGATGAGCGTCTGGCCAAAAAACACCGCGTGAAGCCCTGTCTTGCGGAAGACTTCCAGCTCTCCCTGATTGAACATTTCAATCTTTTTCAGTCCGGTTTTGACACTGGGGCTTTCATAAATGCGAAGTTGGAAAATCCGCCCGGCATCCTTGATTGGGGTATCCAGCGCAGGCATCCCCTCAAAGGCGGCCATCAGAGAGCTTTCGATGCGTTTGAAAGCCCGTGCGTCTGCCGGGGCATCCAAAAACTCCGCTCCCTCTTTCAGATACACCGCATCAGCCAGCAACCTGGGGCCTGCGGTCATCACGGATTCGAGATTGCGATGACGCAGAAGAACGTACACCACATTTGCCGTGTCCTGGGGGACAAACACGCCTACGGGATTGATGTTGATACGGTTCAGGGCAGGTATCGCGGCTGCCGTCATGTAGTGAAAAAACTTTTCTGTTTGACTTTCGTCGTCAAACAGAACCTTCTGCAGCTCGAAAAAATCTCTGCCGGACTCGGCGGCACCGGCCGGGCCGGTACCCATTCCACATGCGGCCAGTCCTGTCAGACATGAGGCAGTCAAAAAATCCCGTCTTTGCATCGCTGTTCTCCTAAAACTAAGCCTTGCGGTCATTTATCGACACTGTTTCCACTGGGATTATACCCATCCGGCCAAAAGCAGCAACCCTTTTTACCCTCCAGGCAGATTTTTGTTCTTGCCACGACTGGCAGCATCTTACACATTTCCCCTGAACATAATCAGGAATACAATAGTATAGAGGTAATATCCTGATTGTTCATTGATCTTGAGAAGATGGGGAGTATCACCCCCGTTTTTGAAAGGTCAAATGCAATAAAATCATGCCTGCGGCATGGAAAGGAGTCAAACTATGGCTTTTACAGTGCAACTGGGGCACTTCGCCCCGGATTTCAAATTACCGGCTACGGATGGGAAATTTTATACTCTTTTGGACTTCAAAAATGCGGACTATCTGGTCATTTTCTTTACCTGCAATCACTGTCCGTATGTGAAAGGTTCAGATGAAGTCACGCGTCAGACGGCGATCAAATTCCTTCCTTATGGAGTGCAATTTGTCGCCATCAATTCCAACAGTCCCAATACTTACGCAGAGGATTCTTTCGCGGAAATGATTAAACGCATGGAACAATACCGATTCCCGTGGCTGTATCTGTATGATCGGACACAGGATATCGCCCGGGCTTACGGGGCACTGCGAACACCCCATTTCTTTGTCTTTGACCGGGCGAGAAAACTGGTTTATACCGGACGGGGTGTGGACAATCCGCGTGACACCAGCAAGATGACCATCAACGACCTGGATAATGCCCTTGGTGAATTAACCGCCGGCAAGACCATTACAAAACCGCTAACCAATCCCATCGGCTGCAATGTCAAATGGGATGGGCAGGATGCACACTGGATGCCGCCGGAAGCCTGTGATCTGATTATCTGATGCGAACATGGCGATGCTGAAACTGCGGATGGATTAGTTTGCTTTATCAACTTGACAAGCACCAAGAGCCTCAGCGCCGTCACGATTTTCCGCCTGCCTGCAGACGGCCTTGATATCTTCGATGACTTGATCGATTGCAGCTTTATCCTGTGAATCGGCATCAATGATGTCTTTCAGCACCGTCGCTTTATCGGTTAACTCGGCAAGAGAAGCCGCTGACCCGATTTCGGCCAGAAGATGGGCTACACGCTTGAGAGCCTGTCGATTGGACTGGTTGAGCAGTTCCGGAATAACCTGCAGCAAATCAGGCAATTTGTTCAGCAGGGCATTCAATTCTGTGGAAAGTTCCGATGCAAGCCCGGAAAGGTGTGTCTCCGTGCTATCCTGCCGGCACTGCCCCGCATGGGTTTGCAGAGCATAGTGCTGAATAATCTGGAACAGCTCAATGCGGCTCACCGGTTTGACCAGACATTCCTTACAGCCGGCGGCTTTAAATTGCAGACGCACCGCTTCGGTTCCCTCCTCGGCCACAGCGATCACCGGGGCGGTAACACCCTGCCGCTGAAAGGATTGAACCAGTTCAATCGGATCCAGTCCGGTAATCTGCATATCCAGCATAATCAGGTCGGGACAGTCTTCCAGCGCGCGCTGAGNNGAGGGAACAATCCGAACATCAATCCCCTGCCGACGGAGAATCAGATTCATGGCCAACTGGCTGGGCGTTTTATCTTCAATCACCAGCAGTTTAATGCTGGCATCCTCTTTTGACCGTTCTCTGGACGGCTTACTCTGTTTTTTCTGCTGAATCGCATTGAGCATCTCCTCCCGGCTGGCCGCAAACGGCAGCACGACCGTAAAAACAGACCCCTGTCCGGGTTGGCTCTGCAGTTGGACATAGCCGCCCAGCAGACTGCACAGGCGTTTGGTAATGGCCAGGCCAAGGCCGGTTCCTCCATATTTGCGATCGGTTTTTGCATCCGCCTGCACAAAAGACTCAAATAGCGTCTTCTGTTTGTCGGCAGGAATACCGATGCCGGTATCTTCAACAGCAAAACAGATGCGGTTTTGTCCGGAGATTTCACGAATTGAGACCGACAGCCGAACCCGTCCCTGCTCGGTAAATTTGATGGCATTGCTCAGCAGGTTCAGCAGGCATTGCCGCAGACGCATCGGGTCGCAGAAAAAGACATCCGGAACGGAAAGCTCTTTTTCTATACACAGATTAATTCCCTTTTTGACCGCGGTCATTTCAAGCAGGTCACGGATTTCGGTCAACACCTCGTTGACATTGCAGGATTCGATCTCGATATGAAGTTTGCCGGCTTCAATCTTGGAAAAATCCAGAATGTCGTTAATCAGTTCCAGCAGATTTCTGGCCGAGCGATGGATGGTTTTGACATAATGATTCTGCTCTTCGGATAACGTTTCCGACAGCAGGATTTCAGCAAATCCGATTATCGCATTCATCGGGGTTCGCAGTTCATGACTCATATTTGCCAGAAAGTCGCTTTTGGCTCGATTGGCAAGCATGGCCTCTTCGGCCAGAATGGCCGATTTCTCGGCGGCGGCCCGAAGCTGCTGGTTGGCCTTTTCGATTTCATTCTTGGCCTTGAGCAGGGATTCTTCAGCCCGTTTGCGTTCGGTGATATCCTGGGCAAAGACCATCACCCCGGCGATATTGCCCTGCTCATCATAATAAGGGATGCGGTCGGCCAAAGCCCAGCGGCCCTGCCCCTGTGCCGTCTCATATTGCCGCATTTGCCCGCGGATCGGCTGGCCGGTCAGAATCACGCGAAGGTCTTTTTCGAGGGCCTTGTCCGCCCCGTCCGGAAACAGTTCATAATAATTTCTGCCGCTCAATTCCTGAACCGCCATCCCGACCGATGCCGCGGCACAGCGGTTGGCACGAAGAATCTTTCCGGTCCGGTCACGATACCAGATCATCGCCGGAACCGAATCAAAAATGGTAAAAAACTCCTGCTGAAGCTGGTGGAGTCTTCGTTTGAGCTGAAGATTCTCTTCCAGCACCGCGGCAAGGCTGCTGTTGTCTGTACAGTCTTTTTGACTGTGTTGCTGTTGACCCATTGTTGCATTACTCCTGAGACGTATTACTCACTGTGCTGAATTTGGACATCCACAAAGCCGATTTCCGCTCCAGACGCAAACTCATATAATCATGCTGTGGTCATGTCCCGAATCGTCGATAGCCTGTACAGCCCTGAATGGAGATGATTCACATCTGCCCGGACCGACAAGGGCAATATTTAGGTTCAAACAGAAGCAGACCGAGCCGGTTATTAAGCCGGCTCCGATCTACACGAACGTAAACTGTAAACCTCAAAAAGGAGATTCCGAATAATTGCCTAAGTCGGCCCTACCTGACAGGCCTGAAAGATTCGAATTCATAAAACTGTCTATCGGCAGAATTCTCGCCAGGCCTTAATGGGGAAAATACGGATTTTTCTTAAAAAATCCCCCTAAATAGTACTGGAAATGAAAGAAAACCGTGATGCATAAATGAAAAAAATCACCCTTCCTTCTATCGCATACGAAGTACTGGATGTAATATGGCGGCTATTTCAAAAAAAAGAATTAGGAAATTCAGGCCCCTGTCAAACCTTCCCGTATGGCATACTTGGTCAGGCCGGCCACATTACGGATACTGAGTTTTTCCATAATATGCTCACGATGAGAATCCACGGTCTTGGGGCTTAGATGAAGCACCCGGGCGATTTCTTTGGTCGTGTGGCCTTCGGCAACCAATTGCAGAACCTCACGTTCCCGGCTGGTTAGTCCGTCCGGAGTGTCGGCTTTGGGATTGGTCAACAGATTGATGTAATCGGCAAAAACCACCTTGGCGATTTTAGTGCACAGATAGGTCTTGCCATCAGCCATTGTGCGCAAACCGTCCATCAGCTCGGAGAAAGCTGACTCCTTTAGCATATAGCCCGTCGCGCCGGCTTTAATCATTTTAGCAACAATTGCACCGTCGGAATGTGTTGATAACGCCATCACTTTGATATGCGGGTGTTCAATAACCATCTGCCTGGTAGCCTCTATCCCATTCAGATTCGGCATTCCGATGTCCATAATTACGACATCGGGATTGAGTTGATTGACCAGCTCCAAAGCCATACGTCCATCAGCAGCCTGACCAACCACCTCCAGCTCATCGTTTTTCTTGAGCAGAGCACAAATGCCTTCCCGCATTATCTCATGATCATCAACTAAGAGTACTTTCATCATAGTTTTTGACCTCGATAATGTTTTATCACTACTAAATAAATGATAATCCTAAATTGGAATATAGGCAAAACTATTTTTGAAAGAAACGGTAAAAAAGATAAGTACAGAGGCCAGACGGGCACCTTGAGGGGTTTGCAAATAACATCTTATCTCTAATTTATATATAGACTTACATTAATTCTCGCCAACTACCAGCCGGGGGCTGACTGAAACCTGCAAAGCACGTCCGGATTGAGGGTTTTTTATCCGCAAAATCAACAACTGGGCCGTATTTTCTGCAATTTCCGACAATCCCATATCAATATATGCCGGCCGGGGACACAATCCGAGTATTGCAGAAACCTGATATCCCAGACAGATAAACTGCACATCTTTGCCCGGCACAATCCCCCGGGTCTGAAGATATCGATAAGCCAGTGCTGTCAGGCAGCAGGAAGGCATAAAGACTCCAATCGGAAAGGAAGCCTCTTCAATCAGTTTTTCCATGGCCTGCACAATCATGCATTCGGCGGCAACAGGACCCAGCGGAATCTCGTGTGCCGGCGGCACAAGCAGGCATTCTTCAAACGGCATTTGCTCTCGTCGACAAAAAATCCGAAATCCCTCCGCCTGCTGCTCTGCATAGGCAGGCGGATTCGCCGGCGTCATCAACACCACCCGACTCAATCCTTTCTGTTGAAAATAGTCACCGGCCAGATGCCCTGCCTGATAATGCCCCACGAGAATATGATCTCCGGGAGTCGTCGGATGACTGAACAGCGAAACCACCGGCTTGGAATGAATCTGACGCCATAGCGGCGAAGGCGGCTGTCCCTGCAGTAAAATGAATCCATCCGTGATTTCGCATACATCCGACGGCAAACAGTACATATTGGGCCAGTGGAGAAAATTCATTCCCAGTCCATGATGTACCAGCGCCGTCGAAAGGCAATTGAGGTTATCCAGACAACAGATGGAATCCAGCCAGGACTGATACGAAAAGCTCAGCACCATAACTTGACCTCTGCGCGATAACTCGGGATATGGAATGCCGAATGCCTGCTCGGATACCTTCCGACTCGAACCGGGATAATATCCCATTTGCTTCATGATTCGTCGAACAAGTTCTGCGGTGGCGGGTGCGATATTTTTACCGCCATGAATGACGCGCGATACGGTGGAGGGGGATACCCCTGCTGCGGCTGCAATGTCAACTATCCTCATAACTCAATCTCCCGCCTGATAGATTTCGCGCACAATGCAACAAAAGCTGTCTGGTGTCCGACCCCATCGAGCATACACTATGCAAAACCGGCCTTACCGGTACTCGGAGAAACAGGATTTGAACCTGCGACCTCTGCGTCCCGAACGCAGCGCTCTAGCCAAGCTGAGCTATTCTCCGGGCTGTGAAAGTTGCCCACTATACACACTTTTCCAAAAAAAGCAAGCTACAAAACATGAATTGGGTCAACATCATAATAAATCTGCACCGCCGGACGAATGGCCGCCTGAGTACGCAAATCCGCAAAAAGCCGCTGTAAATCCCCCGCCGTGGGGGCCTGCAGGATAATCTGGAGCCTGTGAAACCGCTGAATCCTGCTGATGGTGGCTGGCATCGGACCACGTAGCTTTATTTCAAGACCAAGACGTCCGATGGCAGAGTCAATCCGCTCCTTGAGCACCTTGGAGCCTGTTTCCAGTCGTTCGTAAACCGTATCCCTGATATGAATTATCCCCATCCTCCAGAATGGCGGCAGATAACAAATTTTTCGATGTTCAAGCTCCTCTTTTACAAATCCCTGAAAATCATAGCGAAGCGCATAACGAATCACGGGGGCATCCGGCAAAAAAGTCTGCACAATCACCAGCCCTGGTTTGTCGCCCCGGCCCGCCCGGCCTGCCACCTGGCTGATTAGTTGAAATGTCCGTTCATTGGCTCGAAAGTCCGGCAGCGTCAGGGCCGTATCCGCACTGACAATACCCACCAGCGTCACGTTGGGGAAATGCAGTCCTTTGGCCAGCATCTGGGTACCGGTCAGGATATCAATCTTGCCCGCTGCAAAATCATCGAGCACACTGTAATAATCCTGCCCGCTCATGGAATCACTGTCCACGCGTTTGATCCGGGCCTGCGGCAGACACGCCAGCAATTCTTCCTCCAGCCGCTGAGACCCCAG
>DLFY01000191.1 GCA_002482415.1 Phycisphaerales bacterium UBA7708 | reverse complement strand
GCCACCCCCGCCGCCTTCGCCGCTCACGACGCCAGCCGAAACAGCGAAAGCGCCATCGCCGCCGACTACCTCACCCAGACACGTCCCAACGTTCTCTTCGGCGGCGGCAGCCACGGCCTGACGCTGGACAACACCGCTGCCGCCGGCTACACCGTCACCGACAGCACCGCAGGATTCCAGGCCTTCGCCCCCGACGGAAATCCCGCCACCGCCGAATACTTCTCCGCTCAATTTGGAACCGGCTACATGCCCTATAAACAGGACCATCTGGGCCAGGCCTATCCCTATCCCACGCTCGATGCCATGGTCACAAAGGCCATTCAAATCCTCAGCGAAGACCCCGACGGCTTTTTCTTGATGGTCGAAGCCGGACGCATCGACCACGCCTGCCACGCCAACTTAATCAAGGAATGCGTCCATGAAGTCATCGACCTGTCCGATGCCGTGCAGGCCGGCTATAACTGGGCGTCCGCCCGCCGCGACACCTTAATCCTCATCACCGCCGACCATGAAACCGGCGGCCTGACCGTGGACGGCACCCTCGGCGATGACGGCTATCCCGTCGCAAGCTGGACCACCACCGGCCACACAAGCCGCAACGTCCCCGTCTATGCATGGGGCCTCAACGCAAGCCTCATTGCCGGCACACTCGACAACACCGGCATGTTCACAGTCTGCACCACCGACACCGCCCCGCCAAACGGCACATGGCTATACACCATCGGATACAACAGCGGAACCTGGCCGGACTTTAACGCCGACGGCAAGACCGACATCCTCTGGCGCAACGTCAACACCGGCGCCTATGTCGGCAGCCTCATCGACAACCTGACCGTATCCCAGACCCGCGTCCTGGGCGGCAGCACCACCACCCTGCAGATCGCAGGCCTTGCCGACTTCAACGCCGACGGTAAAACCGACATCCTCTGGCAGAATGTTGCCACCGGCGCCTATCTGGCAACCCTGATGGACGGCCTGAATCTGACGCAGACCAAAGGTCTGGGCGGCAGCAGCACCACCCTTCAGATTGCCGATTTTGGAGACTTCAATGCCGACGGGAAAGCAGATATCCTGTGGCGTAATGTGAATACCGGGGCCTTTATTGGTACCCTGATGAATGGCCTGGATATTACCCTGACCCGCAATCTCAGCGGCAGCAGCACGACTCTGCAGGTTGTGGAATTGGCTGATATGAATGCCGACGGCATGGATGATCTCATCTGGCGGAATGTCAATACCGGCTCTTATGTTGTCACGCAGATGAATGGTCTGAATATGGTTCAGAACAAGGCTCTGGGCGGCAGCAGCACCACGCTGCAGATTGCAGACATTGCAGACTTTAATGGCGACAATACGGCGGATATCCTGTGGCGGAATGTCAATACCGGCGCGTTCATGGGTACTCTGATCAATGCCTTCAATCTGGGGCAGAACAAGAGTTTCGGCGGCAGCACCACGACGCTGCAGATTGTGGATCTGACCGACTTTAACGGTGACGGCATGGCCGATCTTATCTGGCAGAATGTGAACACCGGTTCTTATCTCGGAACGCGGATGGACGGACTGAATATGGTGCAAAATCAAGGTCTCGGGGGCAGCTTTACCACCCTGCAGATGGTTGAAAACTAATCTATCTGTGAAATAAAACAATGAGTAAGCTCAGCCGGAGATTTCGCCTTCGGCTGAGCTTTTTTTATGGGCACTTGCAAAAGGGTGTTATGTGACGCAAAACAATTCTTTGCTTATTGATGTCCGTTTGCTGCCAAGGCGTTCATAACGGCCTGAGAAAAGGCAGTCAGCTCAGTATGGCAAACCCAATCGGCCAGGGTATCCATGGCGGTAGGTTCCCGATTGATAATCAAAAGCCTGGCTCCATATCGTCTGGCAAGGCTTGCCATCCCGGCCGCAGGGTGTACCTGGAGAGAAGTCCCCATGACAATAAACACTTTGGCGGAGCCGGAGGATAACTGAGCGGCATTCAAGGATTCCAGTGGTATCATATCACCAAAGAATACAATATCTGGCCGAATCAGCGAACGGCATTGACAATAGGGGACTTTGTAAGTCCGGATCTGCTCGTCCACATAAACGCGATCAAAAGTCTTGTTGCAATGAATACAGTGAAAGCCTGTCACGTTTCCGTGGAATTCAATCACATTTGTCGCACCGGCTTTCTGATGAAGTCCATCGATATTCTGTGTAATAATGGCATCCAGCAAATTTTGGTTTTGCAGAGTTGCGAGCATCTGATGCGTAATATTAGGCTCTTTGTCGGCCAGAGGGTGAATGTAATCAATCGCAACCTTGTAGTACTCCTGGGGCTGATTAAGGAAAAAATCCAGCTCAAATGTCTCCTGGGAAATTTTGGAATAAAGGCCGTTGGGGCTGCGAAAGTCCGGAATCCCTGAATCCGTGGATACACCGGCACCGGTCAGTGCTACTGAATAGTCCGACTGACGGACTGTTTCCAAAAAATGTCTGGCATAATCATCAATATTCATACTATTTCCAGAAGACACCATACTATCGTATCGGATTATAAGTTGTTGACAATAATATTTTTATCGTATTTAATACCCGGCGATGATTAGATTTTTTGGTGACGGTTATTTACAATTTGCATGACGTAATTGTCTGAATGTGGATGTGCATGATGCATATATGTAATTAAATAAAGATAATAATATAGCGATAATTAATGATACAAAAATCCAAGGAAAACTCCAATTTATTTTATCAATCCCTGAAAGGTGGCTTTTGGGTTGCTGTTTTGCGAATTGCTTCACATATCATAGGGGTTACTAAAACTATTATTATCGCTAATGTTTTGATTGTTGAAGACTTTGGTATTATGGGTGCCGCTTTTCTGCTGATGACATTTTTGGCAGTCCTTTCCGAGACAGGCTACAATATAGCCTTGATCCAGAAAAAAGGTCATATCCATGGTTATCTTGATACTGCATGGACAGTCGGTGTGATTCGAAGTATTTTGCTTTGTTTGCTTTTTTATGCCGTGACTCCGTTTTTTGTATCGATAGGCATCAAGGATGAATCACATCGTGTGCTGGCTATCCAGGTGATGCGCGTGATGGGATGCGGATTCCTTTTCCAGGGATTATCCAATATCGGGATGCTGTTTTTTACGCGCAATATCAATTTTCGTCCGTTAACCTATGTCAAAATAGCCGAAGTCCTAATTGACTGTACAGTCTCCCTGGTCTGGTTATATCTCTATCGCAATGTGTGGGCGTACGTGGCCGGATGGATCGCTGCCGGGGCATTTGGCTGTGTTATGGGGTATGTAATTTGTGATTATCGTCCTAAATTAAAGCTGGATTTTGCAAAGGCCAAAGAGCTCTGGCAATTCGGTAAATGGGTCTATGTAATGTCAATTCTTGGATTTATCCTGACATTTGGCGACCAGGTTATCGTTTGGGGCGTACTGAAAATTGGGTCCATCGCCCTGTATTATCAGGCATCCAGATATGCTACACTGCTTTTTTCGGAGATCACAACGATTGTGGGGCAGGTTATGTTTCCGGCTTTTTCCATGCTCCAGAATGATATTGTGCGGTTACGGGATGCATACCTCAAGCTGATTGGCCTGGTTTCATTTGTTGCTGCGCCCTTGTCCATGGGGATTATTCTGCTGGGACCCGTTTTTGTGCGGCTTGTGCTTAAACAGGAATATCATGCCATGACTCCTGTGCTGCAAATCCTTGCCTTAAGGGGATTGTTCCTGGTCATTGGCGGAACGCGCGGCCCCTTGTTTAATGCGATCGGAAAACCTCACGCGAATCGCTATAACACCCTGTTGCGAATTGCGATCTATGCGGCAGCTTTGTATCCATTAACCCGGCTGTACGGAATAACAGGTATTGCCCTGACGATGCTGACAATCAATGTACTTGTCAATCCGCTGGATTTTCATCTGACACGGCGTCTTTTACAGTCCAGCAGCTGGGCAATGTATCGTCCCTTTTTCTATCCGCTGGCTGCGTCGTTGTGCATGGGATTGATTGTTTATGCGAGCCAGACGTTTTTTTTTCCAAAAGATACCGTGGCGGGACTTTGCGTTATGATAATCATTGGGGCGGGCAGTTATATGGGATTGACGTATCTGATAGATATTGTGTTTAAATCAAAGACCATGGATACATTCGGAGAAATCATTGCGTTGTGCCGTACCCGACTGGCAGGGCGATCACAAGATCAGAGTCCTGTCATTGAATCCGCCCCATAAAGGGAAACGGGTACAGCTTTTGTCACGGAACAAATACAGATGAAGCATGTTCACCGAATGATGGTGTTGTGAGTTCAAGAGGCACGCTGCGGATGCGGCTTTCGTCGCCGTGCCGTAACGAAAAATATCAGCAGGATCAGTATAATCACGTTGCTGAAACCTGCGTTTGTGGTACTATTGCAGAAAGACGGTATAATCGTATTTGCCTGAATCAGGACGTATGATGAAAAATAAAATTTTATTCATTGGCATTGATGGAGGCTCCTGGTCGGTTCTGAAGCCGGCTTTTGAAGCTGGTCAGATGCCGTTCCTGCAGAGGTTGTGCTGTGACGGGGTTTCTGGTGTGCTTGAATCCACTATTCCAGCGATTACGCCGGCGGCGTGGGGGGCTTTTCAGTCCGGCAGAAATCCCGGACAGACGGGTGTGTTTGATTTTGAATACTGGGATAAAGAGCAAAAGCGGGGCTTTTTTGTCAGTTCCGACAGCCTGGGTCAGACCGTGTGGGACATATTGAGCCGAGAGGGCTACCGTGTGGGGCTGATGAACGTCCCAATGACCTATCCGCCCCGGCCGGTCAACGGTGTTGTGGTCAGCGGACTGCCGACGCCATCCATGGATTCGGCTTTCACCTATCCCCGGGAAATCAAAGAGCAATTGCTGGCGAGATTCCCGGGCTATCACATATTTAATATTCAATTTATTTCTCAGAATCTGATTGACGACCCCATCCTGCTGACGGAGGCGTTGTGTGATATTGTCAGAACCCGTGCAGATGCGGCCTGCTGGCTGCTGGATTCACAGCCATTTGATGTGTTTATGGTTCATTTTCAAGCTAATGATGTGATTCAACATATGCTCTGGCATTATCTGGATCCCCGGCATCCCGGGTTTTCGAAATCCATCCAGACGGAAATATTCAGGCGATTTCACAGAGTACTTGATGAACAGATTCAACGTGTCTATGCGGCATTTGAAAAAAATAACGGTACACCAGACTTGTCCTGTGTGCTTTCGGATCACGGCTTTGGACCTCATTTCAAACGATTTAATCTGGGCAACTGGCTGGTTCAGGAGGGCTATCTCAGCAAGCCCGGCACCGAAAAAACATCGTTGTTGAAAAAAATTACCAGGACACTGAGAGTGGGAAAGCTCCTGAAGGCATTTATTCCCGGGGACAACGTGGATTGCATTGAATATGCCGTGCTGAAAAGCCGCACCGGATCATGGGATCATGTTCGTGCGTTCTCTGTCGGAAGGAGTAATGAAGGATTTATATATCTCCTGGAACACGAACCGGCCTTACGTGAAGTGCTGGCACGAGAGATCTCAGACAAGCTGCAGAGTCTTACGGACCCCGACACCGGCAGGAAAGTGGTTCATGCGATATATCGCAAGGAGAATATCTATAAGGGCCAGCGAATGATTAATCTTCCCGATCTGATTATCGATCCGGAAGAGGGGTATTCTTTTACCGGACACTTTCAGGTTGACAGTGGTCTATTCACCCCGGTTCAGACGCCCAAAGATCGGCATATCGGCAAGCATCACAAGGACGGTATTTTTATTCTTCATGGAAAGGAAATTGCCGCCAGAGCCACATTGACTGCATCTTTGTATGATATTGTACCGACTCTGCTGTATATGCTGCGAATAGGGATTCCTGCAGCGATGGATGGTCGAATTCTGCAGGAGATTTTCAGTGCCGAATATGTGAAGCAAAATCATCCAATTATGCCGGATGACAAGAATATGAACTCGGGAGTCGGTCAGGAACATACTTATTCCAGTGATGATGAGAAAAACATTGAACAGCGACTTCGTGATTTGGGATACTTGTGAAATGGACGGAACAGGCAAGAAAAGTCAACACATTGTGGTTGTGACAGGAGTCTTTCCGGCTCTGTCCGAGACCTTTATTGTCAATCCGATNNGGCATTTGGTTGAAACGGGACATAGTGTCAGGATTTTTTCAATGTCTCCGAAACCTGAAACAGCCAGAATGCATGATGAGATAACGAAATACAGGCTTTTGGACTGTACGATATATCCTGTGGCGGTGTCTCCGGGCAAGTGGGATAAACGGTGGAAGGCAGTCACCGGATTTTTAAGATTGTTCTTTAGAAAAGGGCGGCATGCGGTCAAGATTCTCCGGGCCAATCTTTGCTGTGAGAAGGGGTTCTGCTATACGCGGCTGTTTTTTTCTTACGAACTGTTTAAGGCGGATTTTGATGTCGTACATTGCCATTTTGGCCCAAATG
This sequence comes from Phycisphaerales bacterium UBA7708, assembly GCA_002482415.1. Lineage (GTDB taxonomy): Bacteria > Planctomycetota > Phycisphaerae > Sedimentisphaerales > Anaerohalosphaeraceae > Anaeroglomus. The sequence continues at coordinate 39,339 of DLFY01000191.1, read as the reverse complement.
CCGCCATGCTGGTGGATTTGAAAAAAGCCGGACTCGATATTCCATTGATTACGTCTTTTCATGGTTATGACGTCAACAGCTATCCGCGTCAGGCTGGAGAGGAATGCTATAAAGACCTGTTTGCTCTTGGTGAGCTGTTTACCGCCAATACCAATTTTACAAAAAATAAAATGGTCCGGCTGGGGTGCCCAGAGCATAAAATTCATATCATTCACGAAAGCCTGCGATGTGACAAGTTTTTTGTTCCTATGGCTCAAAGGCCGGCTTCGGGTGATGTTGCGACCCTTCTGACGGTAGGACGCATGGTCGAAAAGAAAGGATATGCCTATTCCCTCAAAGCGATGGCTCTGCTCAAGTCGCGAGGCTATCGGTTTCGCTACTGGATGGTTGGGGATGGACCGCTGATGGACCATTATCAGCAGATGGCTTCAGAATTAAATATTACGGAGGATGTCACTTTTCTGGGCGAGCAGATACAATCTGAAGTATTGAATCTGTATCGACAGGCCGATATATTCATTCTTCCAAGTATCGAAGCGGCGGATGGAGATTGTGAGGGGCAGGGGCTGGTGCTGCAGGAGGCGCAAATGGCCGGAATTCCCGTAGTTTCTACACTGCATAATGGAATACCGGATGGTGTTCAGAATGGCATCACAGGTTTTCTTGTTCCAGAAAAGGACTCTGTACAACTTGCCGATAAAATAGAATATCTGATACAAAACCCCCGAATTCGACGGGAAATGGGACAATGTGGTCAGGAATTTGTCCGGAGTAAGTTCGATGTGAGGCGTGTGACCGAAGCGTTGATTGATTTATTTCAAATGGTTGCAGGCGAGACGCATTAATACGAACAGATGGACACTCTCAGCAGCCTATTGTCCTGCAGAGACAAGCTGGCTGAAATGCGGCTTTTGCCAGGTTCCGATGCCATCCCACCACAAAGCCAGGTAGTCCACCTCAAGCTGTTTTGTCTTGTTCAGCACCATCTGATGCAGGTGACGCATGCAGATAATTCCTCCAAGCTGCCAGGCCTGTGCCCCGGCCTGAACAATGGTTCTGTGCGCCTGCTCATCCAGATGCGTCCGGCAAAGCAGTTCTGCCAGCCGGTCAGCCGTCGGCTCAAGAGTCTCGTTCCATAAACGCATATTCTGAGCTTCCTTTTGCTCGAGGCTGGCCAGCAATTGCTGTTTTTCTTCNNATTTGCTCGTCTTCGGCCGCCAAACGCTGTTTTCGGTGCCGGGCACATTGCGGCAGCAGATTTTCAATGAATCCCAGCAGCGGATCAAAGAATATCCATACCAGAAAAGTAAACGTCAGCGTTCCTTCGGCAACCGTGGACAAGATGCCCAGAATTCCCAGTTCCGGCAGGGTGATTGAACACAAAAAGCCGGCCAGACTGCCGAGAAAGGGACTCAAGTCATAAAAAGCAATGTAGTATGTCGATGTTGTTAATGGATGTTCAAGAATGGTTTGATGACGTGAGACGCCGCGAAAAATGGCAAATACATAGACATTGATGAAGAACAGGAAAAATACAAGAGAATATCCCGAAAATGAGAAAACAATCCACCACCTGAATCCGGCCTGATGCAGTGCCAGTGACAACAAAAACACCGCACAGGTGACAAACCAGATCGTTCCAAGAACATGGATTCGTTTTAAGGCTGTTTTCGAAGACATACGATAAAGCTGGCAGTCATTCAGACTGCCAGCATCTCTTGACTGTTTAATCCGGAGTAATTTATCCGATTACGGAGCCGCTAACATGTTAACAGCACTGCCGGTCTGGAGAATCGGGCTAACGATTTCACCAACGGTTAATCCGATAGAAGCAAGAATAGTCGGCGGAACATAGATGACATCGCCTTCCTGAAGCAGGACATTGCAGGTCATGTCTCCCTGTTCAACCAGTTTGCGATAGTCCAGGGCAAACACTTTTGAGGGTTCTTTGGGATTTGTTGAAGGCCGGATGACCTGAATCTGATCCTTCCAGGCCAGGTTATTCGGAACTGCCTTGGTCAGGGCTGACAGGGTTGTTTCGCGGCCGGTGAAGATTTGCGCTCCAGGCCTGTTGACCATGCCGACCATATAGTAGTAATGGCTCATATTTCGGACACGGACTTCAATTGGGTTGTCCCCGGTCATTTTGTACATGCCGGCGATACGTTCTGCGATTAATTGAGCGACCTGGCGGGGAGTTTTACCGGCTACGGTAATTTCGCCAACTCGTTCAAATGAGATCACGCCATCCGGCCGTACCGTCTGTGTCTGTCCGAGCATAGAGCCGGTACCCATTAATTCCGGAACAGAGGTGCAGATGACCGTAACATCATCCGGCGGCAGGATTACATAATCAGTAGCCGTGACCGTCGCATCATTCGGATACGTGAAAGCCTTGAGATTCTCCTGGTCCGCCTTAAAGCATCCCGAAACAGAGGCCATTAACAAACAAGCGATAATGGCGACACAATACAACCTGTATTTCATGACTCAGCCCTTTCAATAATTTAGTATAGTTACTACCTCTTCTTCGGCAAAAAAAGATTGTCAGATTAGCGACTAATGTAATCGATTATTGGATTTTGTCAATGGATTAACTCCGAACCGTAAGGGCGAAAATAGCCTTTTTTGTGGAAAAATTTCGGATTTAGACTAAACGTACTTGCAATCCGGCCAATCCAGAGGTAAATTACGGTCTTGATTACAGCCTGGAGAGGTGGCCGAGAGGCTGAAGGCAACGGTTTGCTAAACCGTCGTGTGGGTAATAACCCGCACCGAGGGTTCGAATCCCTCCCTCTCCGTTTTTGAGCTAAAAACCCCGTTTTCTCATCCGAGAATGGGGTTTTGTCGTTTATAGGGGTATCCGCTTTCATACTGCTTGTAGTGCCAGAAAAAGACACTTGCGGACGCGAAAAGTCAGAACTTTTTGTAAGCTGGTTTGTAAGCTGAGATGCAAGTGGTTCAGGAGTTTTCCCGTCTGTTCCTGTTGCCTTTGCCTGCTCAGGCAGGGGGCTGTTATCAAAGTCCGGTAAGCGGTCGATTGCGTCGGTTTCTGCCCCCCTCAGCGTATGGGTATATATTCCCAGTGTCAAGTTAGGGGTTGAATGCCTCAGCAGACTTTGAGCGGTTTTAATGTCAGTTCCAACTTGAACCAACAGGGTAGCAAGTGAATGCCGCAGGCTATGAAAGTCCAGCTTACCCGTCCCATCGTCGGCTGGCTCAATCCCGACCGCTTTCAAGTCAGCCTGTATCATTCGGGAAATCATTTCGATTCGGGGCATATTGAAGACCGCCGCTGTCGGCAATTTCCCGGCAAGCAAAGTCCGTAGCCGTTCCGCTGTATCTACTTTCAAAGGCAGGCTTGCCCTGTTTCGGTTTTTGGTATATTTCGCCGCCAACGTAACGGTACGGCCTGGCAAATCAAAATCAGACACCTTTAAGGCCCGCAGTTCCCCCGCCCTCAATCCCGTCTCTACGGCCAGCCTGTAAAGCATAGCCTGCTCTATACCTGACATACCCGACCGCTCAGGCTCAGATTGTACTTTGTTCAGCAGCAGGGTGATTTGATCCGCTGTCAAGGCCCGGCGGCCTTTTCAATTTTATTCATTACTGCCAGCCTTTCTACCCCCGGCCAGAGATCGTCGATCGTAGAGCCTTTACCTGCCCCAGTCGGGGACTTGGTACGTATCCTTAAACGGCCACGTCATTTCACAATGCTTATTCGGAAGACGGCGGGATCTATCCGAATCTCTTTGATGCCTGTCCACCCTTCCAAATTGACGGCAATTTTGGTTTTACCTCCGGTATTGCCGAAATGCTGCTGCAAAGTCATGATGGGGCAATCCATATCCTGCCGGCTCTGCCGGACGAGTGGAAGGATGGAAGAGTCTGCGGGCTGCGGGCTCGCGGCGGCTTTGAAATAGTCGATCTGCAGTGGCGGGGTGGTAAGGTCATTAGCTTGGCAATCCGGTCTGGCCTTGGAGGTCACTGTCGAATCCGCAGTCGGACAGCGCTGACGATAGACGGAAGCAAACCAACTGAAGCACAGGGTGCAAATCCTAATCCATTCTATCAGACGCCCTGTATCCTCGAGCCGATTATCACGGAGAAAGCCAATCTCAAGCCGCAGACGATCGATCCTGGCTTTGTTTGTGATTTCATGACCCAATCTGGCCAGACAATACATATGACTGCTGGAAAGGAATAAAGGAAAACCGAGCAGAAATTTATCTGTCTAATCTTTTTATTCTTGTATACCATAAGCTCTATTCTTTATAATATATATCCGATTGGTTAAATGACGCGTATTTGAATGAACCTGTATCTATTGCAAGCAGTGATGGAAACAGGTATTATGTGTCTATAGACAAAAGAGAGGTGTAAAATGAAAACGAATCGAAGAGGCTTTTTGAAATCCGTTGCTGCAGCTGCAGGAGCATTTGCTATCCCGACAATTGTACCCTCCTCTGTTCTCGGTGAAACTGCTCCGAGCAATCGAGTGAATATCGGCTGCATCGGTGTCGGCGGTCAGGGTTCCGGTTTGATGAAAAATGTCTTGTACAGTGAACAGGCACAGGTGGTGGCCGTTTGTGACTGCTTCGCGTCACGCAGACAAAAAGCTCTCACGACAATCCAGGAAATATATGCCCAAACCGGCAGGAAGTCAGGCATCGAAACCAAGGGGTATGCGGATTTCCGAGAAGTGCTTACCAGGGACGATATTGACGGGGTGATTATTGCTACGCCGGATCATTGGCATGTTCCGGTGGCCATGCAGGCCGTGCAGGCAGGAAAAGATGTCTATGTTGAAAAGCCTTTGGGTATTTCATTGGATTATGCATTTAAATTGCGTAAGCTTATTCAGGACAAAAATGCGGTATTTCAATATGGCACTCAGCAGCGATCGGATTATTACTTCAGATTCGCCTGTGAACTGGTACGTAACGGCTATATTGGCCAGCTTCATAAAATGGATGTCTGGTGCGGTCACATTGGAAACCATGAATATACTAAAACAATTCCTCCAACGCAACCGGTGCCTGCAGATCTGGATTATGACCGTTGGACTGGTCCAGCTCCCGTGAAGCCTTACTGTGATGTACGTGTCAGCAACCTGGGTGTCTGGCATATCTATGATTATGCATTAGGCTTTATAGCTGGCTGGGGGGCCCATCCGCTGGATATTGCCCAGTGGGGAAACAATACTGATAACACCGCTCCAGTCCATTATGAAGGAACTGGAACTATTCCGACCGGCGGATTGCTTGATACGGTTTCCTACTGGGACATGTATTGTACGTATGCCAACAAGGTGAAAATGCATTTTATGGATGCTGCCACAGCTAAACCCGTTGTAAGTCCGTACTATCCTCAGATGCAGGATCATGGCACCACATTTCACGGCACAGAAGGCTGGCTCACCGTCCGGCGCGGTGCCATTGATTTCAGTAATGAAGCCCTGAGACGAGTCAAGCTCAAAGATAACGAAATACACCTTTATAAAAGCGATGATCATATGGGTAATTTCATCGCGTGCATTAAAAGCCGACAGAAACCTGTTTCAACCATTGAGGCGGCTGTGCAATCTGACCTGATTTCTCATTTAAGTAATGCAGCTATTCGTTTGAAGCAATCTATTCAATGGGATGCACAAAATGAACAGGTCATTGGCAACAGTGAAGCAGTCAGTAACATAGTCAATCNNCGAAAACCCTGGGCGCTATAAAACAAAATATGGCGCCCGACCGACTGAAAATATAACCTGTCTGATTGATGCCATTGATGTTCGCAAAAATGGATCAATATTTTTATAAAAGAGTTCTTTTGCTGTGAAAATCGGAATGTTTCTGATATTATTATCGTCTGTTGTGGTACATGCCCACATGACTGATTTGTCTGCTGGGATATTTGTCCCGGATTGGCGGCTCAAGCCGGATGATTATACGGTGCTGATGGGAGTGGACTCAGAATATTCTGAGGGCCTTGTTCCTTTCCAGCCGGGCGGACATGGGAAGTTCTATCTTCAGGGCTGGAGCCGGCCCGACCAAAAGGCGGGATGGGAGATTACCTGTGACCAGCCGGGGGATTATGCGGTCAATATTCTGGTTCGCCGCAAAGCTGGGCAAAAGCTGCGAATCGAAGTTCTTGCTGATGGAAAATCCTTTAGGGCTGAACTGCCCGAGCATGCAATTAACTGGCAAAGGATCAGATTGCAAAGCCTTATTCCGCTTTCTGTTGGTCCTCATCGTATTGCTGTACGTATGCAGCCACTGGATAAAGAGAGTGTCTTTAATGCAGACTTTCACGCACTTGAATTTGTTCGTCCGGAGGTTGAGATTTCACTTCAAGAAGCCGCTTTGTCACTGCGGTCGGATATAACATGGTTTCAGCAGGCACGTTATGGTATCTTTGTTCACTGGACCAGCCAATCGATGCCGCATCATGGCGAACAGAAACCTTATGCACAGGCCGTTGCTGATTTTAATGCCGAAGCCTTTGCGGATCAAATGAAAAGGACGGGGGCTGGCTTTGTGGTACTGACAACATCACATGCCTTTCAATATTTCCCCGCGCCGATTGCCTCTCTGGATAAAATCCTTCCCAGGCGGACAGCGGAGCGAGATCTGGTTGCTGATCTTTCAGACGCTCTTTCTCTGCGAGGTATAAAGCTGATGCTTTATTATCATCTTGGAGCCGCTTCTGATGAAAAATGGCTGAATGCAACACATTTTTGGGAGAGCAATACCTCGAACTTATTTGGAAACTGGAAAAGCATTATTTCTGAAGTTGGCCAACGGTATAAAACCAAGCTGGCCGGCTGGTGGTTTGACGATGGAGCAACCAGTTATTACTATCGCAGCGCACCTTGGGAAGAGCTTGAACTTGCGTCAAAAGCGGGGCATGCACAGCGTCTGGTAGGCTTTAATGCATGGGAGCTTAACAATCCAACTCTGTTTCATGATTTCTTTACCGGCGAAGGCTTTGCGGACCCACGAGGCTATAATCAACTGCTCGTTCGCGACGGCAGCGGACGTTATCTATCGGGAACGCACCAGGGATTGCAGTCCAGTGCTTGCATGATCACCGAAGAAGACTGGGGGCATTTCAGCAAAGATAGACCGATCGGCCCGCCGCGATGGAATGCCGAGCAGCTTGCTGCACTCATCCGGGAATTTGCCGCCTATCGCAATGTGCCGATATTCAACCTGGAAATTTACCAGGATGGAACCGTATCGCCGCAAACAGTTATAGTCTTTGAAGAAGCAAGTCGGATGTTGAATGAAAAGTAATCTTCGATGTATTTCAGAGATATCTTTTGCTGATTGCACGATGGGCAGGATACCAGCGGCATAAAATCAGACAAATGATTCAGTATATTTGTATATGGCATTACAAGAAGCTGGAGAAAAACAAAGGCATGATCTGAAAAAAGGAATGCAGCCTGTAGAGTTTGTTTGTAATTTAAGTTACAATAACGTGAGTGTTGACGAACTGAAAGGAATCAAATGGAAATACGACATGTATTATTAACTTTATTTATGCTGGCTGCTTTCTCTTCGATTGGCAGAACCGAAAACGTTGACCTGTCATTCTATGATGTTGTATGGGACACACCGTCTCGGGATTCCCTCGATTCCATGCCACTGTCCGGCCGTCTCGGGGGCGGTGCGAATGTATGGGTTCAGGATGGTTCAATCTGGCTCTACCTGGCCCATAGCGGGGCCTTTGACGAGCATGGGCGTTTGCTTAAGCTGGGCTGTGTGCGTCTAACCCCTAAAGATCTCAATCTTGGCGGAGCCGGTTTTTCTCAGAGCCTCGAGCCCGACACCGGCACGATCACGATCGTGCAGGGCGACTTCAGAGCCAACCTCTGGTTCGCCGGTGAGACGCTGGTCTTTGAAGCCCAATCCGCAACAGCCCATCCGCTCGAAGTGGCCTATGGCACCTGGCGGGAGAAGACCAAGGATGGCATCCGCAACGACATGATGGGTGCAAAGACTACCTTTCGAGGTGACCATATTATGGCCTCTGCCGACAGTTTCCTCGCCTTCCATCGCAATGCCGATTATGCTATCGACCTGCCCGGCAAGGCCCGCAGCCAGGGAATCTCGCCCGAATCCCTGCCTGATGTTACCGCCCGCCGCGTATCCGGTCTGGCCATCGCCATCGAGGGCGGCTTAACCGGCCAGCCGTCCGAGGCTCCCGTACGCTGGCAATTCTGGGATGGGAAGGCCTGGGCCGGTACCACCGAGGTCCGAAAGCAGCATGTCATTACCATGCGTCTGGCCGCTGCCGTTGATGCCGACTCGGGAAAATGGCTGGCCGAGGCTAAGGCGATGCTCAATCTCGAAAAACGCAAGGCCGCCAGGGCTGATGAGTTGAAACGCTGGGGGGAATTCTGGTCACGAAGCCATATCATCATCAATCCCGGCAAGGGCGAGTCCGACCCCGGTTTCCTCATTGGCCGCAACTATCAGCTCTTCCGCTACATGCTGGCCTGCAACCGTGACGGCGAGCTGCCCCTGCTGTTCAATGGCGGCATCTTCACTACGGACAATAACGGCCGCATCAAGGGCAACAACAATGATGAACTGCCTACCTTTGAGGGCGAACCGGTTACCCCCGACTTCCGCCGTTGGATGGGCTGCTACTTTATGTCGCAGAACCAACGCTGGCTGGGCTGGCCTACTGTAGCTTCCGGTGATTCCGATCTTCTTTCGCCAACTACCCGATTTTACCGCGACCGTGCAAAAGTCGCTGCTGACCGTGCCCAAAAACAGGGCGCCGATGGCATGGTTTACACCGAGCCCCTTGATATCTGGGGACTCTGCCCGGTAGGCCCGCGGCCTGATGGCCTCTGCGGGGCTGCTCATCTGACTTATCACTTCTCGATGGGCCTGGAGAACGCCTGGATGAACCTGCAGGCGAATTCGAGTACCGGCTACCCGATCGACCAGGATCTTGAGTGGATGATCGGCACAGTCTATTTCTATGACTCTTTCTACCGCTCCGAAACCAAGAAACGCACGGACAAAGAGCTTGGCGATGACGGGAAGCTGCTGCTTTACCCGATTAATGGCTTGGAATATGCCTCCGGCGCTACTAACTCGATTGATGCCGTGTGCGGTCTTCGCCGTGTGACCGAAGGTTTGCTGAGGCTTTCTGAACTGCCCCAAGCCTCGCGCATCCGTCTCGAAAAGATCCAGGCAACCCTGCCTGAGATACCTACGGGAACGCGCCAGGGGCGTCAGTCCCTGCTGCCGGCACGTTCCATGGAAGGGGAATATAACAAGTGGGAGCCGATCGAGATGTATGCTTATTGGCCTTATCGTTTGGCGGGGATTACGCGGCCGGATACCCTGCAATTGGCCCGTGATACCTGGGAAACGATCCCTGCGGATAGAGCCCGCCTGTGCAAGCAGGATTACTCCTGGATGGCCAATGTTGCAAATATGGCCGCATTGGCCTGGCCTCAGAAAGCAAAAGAGCGTGCGATTTACAAGATGGCAAATACCGCCGCACCACAGGCTCGCTTTCCGGCATTCTTCGGTCCAGGTCATGACTGGCTGCCCGACCATAACTGGGGTGGGGCGGGCATGACGGGCATCCAGGAGATGATCCTGGCTCCGGAACCAGGGCCGAACGGTAAACTGCACCTCTTTGCGGGTTGGCCCGAGGAATGGGATGTGGATTTCAAGCTCCACGCACCCGGCCAGACCGTAGTTGAAGGTCAGCTGCAGGGCGGAAAGTTGAAGTCACTCAAGGTTACTCCCGAAAGTCGCACCAAAGACATCGTCAACTGGCTGGGCCGACAGCCTGCTTATACACCTCCGCCTGCCCCGATCAGTGCGGGTAAGCCCATCACGGCCTCGAGTACCTTCGATCAGCCCGGCTACGAGCCGGCCAAGGCCAATGATGGGAACCTGACTACGCGCTGGGCGTCGGATTTCCAGGCTCGTTCCGGCTGGCTGGCGATTGACCTCGGCAAGGAAGTTGAAATGGATCATGTCTGGGTTTCTGAGATTGAATGGCCCGAGACCCGTGAGTTTGCGATTGAGGTCAAAGCAGGCGATTCATGGAAAGAGGTTGCTCGGGGAACGACGATAGGTCCTGATATGCGAATTGAGCTTGGAGGGATTAAGGCCCGTGAGATACGGCTGCATGTGCTCAAGGCCCAGCGGCCGATCAATATCAATGAGTTCCAGGTGTTCAGTCGTTGAAATATGTCATTCAGGAGTATATTATGAAATTCAGCGAAGTGTGCAAGTGCAGGATTTGGCTTTTTTAGGTTACGCTCTAACTTGTTATCTTAAGAATATAGAATAAAGGAGTTAACATGAAATATCGATTTATCCTGACTTTCCTGTACACAGGAGTATTGACGGTTTTTGGCGGTGAATCGACTCTGGAAGAGGTGTTTAAGAATCCGCCGGTTTTGGCACGGCCTTATGTATGGTGGCACTGGATGGGGCCGAATTTTTCCAAAGAGGGGATTACCAGGGACCTGACGACAATGAAAGCGGCGGGGATCGGCGGAGCGACGATTTTCAATATTGCCTCGGCGGTGCAGGAAAGCCATGCGCCAACGGAGAATAATCCATGGCCGGAACAGACTTACCGCAGCCCGGCATACTGGGAGGCGCTGCGGCATGCCGCGGCGGAGGCGGATCGACTGGGGCTGGAGATAGGGCTGCATAACACGGTCGGTTATTCGACGACGGGAGGGCCGTGGGTGGATGAGATCAAGGGCATGCAGAAAGTGGTGTGGAAATCCACAGACATCGAAGGCGGCAAGTTGATTTCGATGGAACTGCCTAAGCCGGAACAGCCCCGGTATTCAGGGTGGGGCAGCACGGGGCAGAGCTCGGTTTATTACCAGGATATTGGCGTGGTGGCGCTGCCGTCGGGAGACGGGCCGGTGAAGCCGGAGGCGATTATTGACCTGACGAATCGGTTCAAAAACGGCAAGCTGGAGTGGGATGCTCCTGCAGGACAGTGGACGGTGATCCGCTTGGGACATGCCCCGACGGGGACCAATCCGCACCCATTGCCGGATGATCTGATTGGCAAGGCACTGGAGATCGACAAGATGAGTGCCGAGCAGAGCCGGTTTCACTGGGCGCAGGTGATCGATCCGATCAAGGAACATCTCGGGCCGTATTTAGGTAAGAGCTTTCGCCATTTCCTGATCGACAGTTACGAGGCAGGACACCAGAGCTGGACGCCGGGTTTTCGCGATGAGTTCACGAAACGCAAAGGCTACGATCCTTTGCCCTGGATGGCGAGCCTGGCGCCGTCGGTGACGGGGGGGGCAAAGGCATTGCGGATTATCGGAAGCGAAGAACTGACCAGCCGGTTTGAATGGGATTACCAGGACGTAATCAACCGGCTTTATTTTGAGAATGGCTGGCAGATCGGCAAGGCGGCGGCAGAGTCGGTCGGCTGTAAACTTCAGTTTGAGCCGTACGGAGGGCCATTTGATACGGTTGAGGGCGCCGCCTTGGCGGATCTGCCGATGGGCGAGTTCTGGACTGGCGGCAAGGGCGGTATCAGCAGCAGCGTTGTGGCTGCCGGGCGTGCGGCAGGGCGGACAGTAATCGGTGCCGAGGCCTTTACGGGGCGGCCCGAAGTGAGCCAGTGGAAGGAAACGCCGGGCTTTCTGAAACTGTCGGCTGACGGCAGTTACGGTACGGGCGTTAACCGGATGATCCTGCATCACTGGGTGCATCAGCCGTTCAGTGACAAATACCAGCCGGGGATGGGGATGGGCTGGTGGGGGACGCACTTTGGCCGCAACCAGACGTGGTTTGAGCCGGGCAAGGTGTTCTTCCTTTACCTGGGACGGGTGCAGGCGATGCTGCAGTGGGGCGAAACGCCATCGGATTTTGTCAGTGTGGGTTCCGTACAGGGTGGAGGGGATGCAATTTCCTGGGACGCGTTTCGCAAAGAGGTCCTGGTGCGTGACGGAAAGATCGTGCTGCCCAGCGGCAGAACATATCGTTTCCTGTCGATTCCGCATTCCAAGGCAATGCTGCCGTCAGATGTGAGACAGGTAGGGGAACTGCTGGCACAGGGGGCGGCGATTGTTTGTGGACGGCCAGTGCGGTCACCAAGTTTGACGGATTATCCGAAATGCGACCGTGATGTGACGCAGATGACCGAGCGGATCTGGGGTAGTGATAATCAGCAGCAGGTTCGCACCGTCGGCAAAGGAAAGCTGTATGTCTTGGGCGATGTGAGGGAGGCGATGAAGGATTTGGGCATCCATCCTGCTTTCGAAATCCGCAGTGCAGACTCTGGCGATATTCGTATTCAGCATCGGAGCGACGGAGCTGCCGACATTTTCTTTGTTGCCAATGTGAATGATTCGCCGCAGAAGGTAACGGTATCATTTCGTGTTGCGGACCGGCGGCCGGAACTGTGGGATGCCCAGGCCGGTACTCTTGCACCGGCGGGGGTGTGGCGGCAGCGGGATGGTCGTACGGAAGTGGACTTGGACCTTGGTGCAGTTAAGTCGGTATGTGTTGTATTCCGGGACGGGATGATGCCGAAAGACCATGTGGTCAGGATTAAGGACAACAAGGTAGCGGTAATGGGCCTGGCGGACGGTGGTGTCAAGATTTACTCGGCCCAGGCGGTTGGGGGAGAAGTGCTGTTTGCATCGGGCAAAAAGCAGGCGTTTGAGCTAACGGGATCGCAAAGGGTTGAAGTGGGCGGGCCATGGTCGGTGGAGTTTGATTCGCCGGTAGATACAATCCCGGGGGTAAAGATGGAGACGTTGATGTCACTGTCGGAGCATACGGAGCCGTCAGTGAGGTATTTTGCAGGGACAGCGACTTACCGGAATACATTTAAGCTGGATGCCGTGCCGACGTCCGGGCGGGTGATGCTGGAATTGGGCAAGGTGTATGACATGGCGAAAGTGACGGTCAACGGGCAGGCTCTCGGCGTTATCTGGCATGGGCCATTTGTAGTGGATGTATCCAGCGCAGCCAAGCCGGGTCAAAACACGCTGGAAATTGCTGTGACGAATACCTGGCACAATCGGCTGGTCGGCGATGAGCAGGAGCCGGCCGATTTCGAGTGGGGCCAGGACCGCGGACCGGCCATGGGGCGGGCGATGAAGGCATATCCGGAATGGTTCCTCAAGGATCAACCCCGTCCGTCACAGGGCCGCAAGGGTTTTGTAATCTGGTACTATCATCGGGCCGATACGCCGCTGATCCCGGCAGGACTGGTCGGCCCGGTGCAAATCCGAGTTGAAAACGGGCAGGTTATTTCACCGGCTTTGCAGTAATCTGGGATTAGATGATTTTCGGATAATGGTTGGCTGGTTGGGATAGATTGAGCTGCAGGGCCATGTATCCGGAGACAATCATCTCATCAGTCCCCGGAACGTCCTGATGCCGGAACCGACCTGGTGCGTTATGCCATCAGGCAAAATCACGGTAGCGGTGCTATTGGGCGGAATAGCCAGATCCAGATTGAGCCGACCGCCTTCGAGTTTCCACTCAACGGCAATGCGGCCATAGGGGCCGTCGTGGTGTGCTTTCACCCAGGTAATATCCCCGACGACTGCTGGATGGATGATCACGTTCTTGAATCCCGGTGCGGCGGGATCCGGCCGGATCCCAGCTAGCCCGTGATAAAGCCAGTTGTCCGCGGAGGTAAAGCACGAGTGGATTTGCGACCAGAAGCCGTTCCACTTTTCCCACATCGTCGTTGCTCCCTGCTCGATCATGTAGTCCCAGCCGGGATAGTCTTTTTGCTGATAGATTCTGAGCACGAGATCGTCGCGGCCAATGCCATCGAGGAACTCCATCAACAACAGGGTGCCCAGCATGCCGGTGTCGAGGTGCGCCTTGCTTGAATTCAAAGTACTTTGATTCTGAATTACTCATAAGTTAGAATAACTGTTGCGATTGTATCCGAATCGCTAACGGCGCGTATCCAGTAAGCGCTGAAGCCTTCCGGGAAAACCTCTTCAACTGTTTTCCCTGCTTCGAGATTAAAAGCATGATAAGGCACCCACAACTCGGTCCCATCCACATCCAGTTCCAGGGTGATTGTCGCTGTTGCAGATGATGTTAATGCAACTTTCTTTTTATCGTAGCCGGTCATCAGATATGGATCAGAAAGTTGATGTGCCTTGATTTCTGAATCTTTCCAGGGTCCGCCGATGCCTCGGGGTTTTCCTAGCAGCCATAAGTCATCTACGACGCCCGCCCAAACGGCAGCCTTCCCGTCCTCGCTGCGGAAAATGTGGTTGTTTTGGGTTTTTTGATCGATTCCGGTAAATAGCAGCAGGCCCATGTGAGAGCAGAAATCGTGTATCACCAGATTATGGGAGGCAATCGGGCGAATCTTGGCCAATCCCTGTGCATTCCGGGCAGGCAGTTCATAAAAGGTTCCATTCACGCTTAATAAATCACGCTCGGTGGCCACTTCTCGGCAAATCCGCGGCGTACCAAATGACATTTCAGCATCTGCATACTTCGGTAAACGATAACGTTTTCCATCTTCGACAATCAAAATTGAAGCGGCATCCTCATCGTACACATTCTGCGGCGGTCTGACTGCTTCAATCAAATCCTCCATGGCTGCAGTATCTTCAATGGGGATCAGTTGCATCTGCTGATTTAATTCATAATAACCGCAAGGCTTGCCGTTGATGCCGAACGCCGCCAGTCCGAGTTTGCTGTGACTTAAGCTTCGCATCAGACCGCCGGAAACTGCTGGTTTTTCAGTTGCAGCTACACCGGCGTATAGATGGTCTGTCAGTGAGGACCGGTTATCTTTATTGCGATAGTGGAAGTGGGCGGTAACACCGACAGCATCTTTATCCGCTTTCAGGCGAATCCATGTGCCGCTGTCATTGTCGTTGAATATACGGTTAACTGCACCTTTGGCGGGAACCGTGATTGTGCCCAGCGGGGTCCATTCATCCGTGCCTTTCCTATCTGTCTCAAGCATAAAAGTCACCGGCGTTTCGGTTTTGTGGCTGAGATTTAACTGCCGATAGTCATATCCTGAAAACAGATATGGTTCACTGGCAACCCCGGCCTTGACATCATCACGCAGCCAGACGGAGCCGCGGCCGATAGCCGGACCTAACTGATCGATTCGCTCGGGAGGAATAAACCAGAGGTTGGAGTTGGATTCCTTCGGACCGCCATATTCAGATTTGAAAGACCGCTGATTATAGAATTCGGATTTGGCCGAATCGTCGCAGCCAAAGACGACCTGGTCGTTCCATTGGCAAAAGTCTCCGATGACTTTTAAGTAGTTGGAGCGAGGGGCAATCCCCGCGGAATGCTTCCTTGAAAATGTTGCCGGGAACCGCCAAAAGGTGCCATGCATTGTTGCCAGAAGGTCTTCTTCACCGATTTCACGAATACGCGGCCATTCTGTATTCCAGCCGTGCGAACCGTCATAACTGTGACTTCCTTTTGGCAGCCGGTAATAATGCCATTCGTTGTTGTCCAATAACGCTAAAATAAGTGAACGAGCATCCCAGCCCATGGTCCAAATCGGATCTGTCTTAGGTTTACGACTGCCATAAATACCATTCGGTCCGGTAACCTCTGTAAACTGGTTTCGCCGCACAAGCTGCCAGTCTTGCTGGCCGAACCACTGAGCCAACGCACCGGAGGTGAGGGTGGGATCAGTGGTAACATTGGGATGGCGTTCACCATTATTTGCGTAGACAACCCGCCCCTGACCTGAATACATGCCCTTGCCATGGTAACCGGGCAGTTTTGATACGATTCCTGACTCCGGAGCTCCGTTGTTTCCGTCTCGAATGAGACAATTCACTTCTAAAGTATTAACATCTACTTCGTAGAGGCCTTCTTCCATCGTGGCATAATAAATTTTGTTTTCGGGATCCATCAGGTGACGGGCATTGGCGGTCAGGCGACCAAACATTTTATCCGGCCCGAGGACGCGTATATTCTTTTGTTTGTCAATCAGATAAGGGCCAATGATCAACTGTCCGGATTCATTATGAATCATACGGTTGGCCGGTGTTCCCCCTACGCTGTCTGGAAAGATGTTCTGACGTAAATGGGCAGTTATCTCATAGAGTTTGTCGGTAGATCCCCCTGGGCTGTGCGGGGCATAGGTGATTACCCATAAGCTGTCCTGCCACGGTACAACGGCGCCGGTACCGCACTCGCCTTCCATATTCCACATGGTCAGGTGAGGGTAAATGCCGGAAATTTTCAATGGTTTGTCCTGAGAATTTACTGTTTGGGGCTTGCTTTCAGCAGAAAAGCACACCGGCTGAGATAAAAATACGCATGCCAGAAACCATACACCCCCAGCTTGAATTCCCGTATTCATCATAGGGCTCCCGAAATTTTAATTGTTCTTGTGATCCACACCAAGATTAGGCCTTTGCATCATACCGTTTTACTGTACTTTAAGCAAGCCTACTGAAAGTCGCGGAGCCTGAAGTATAACTTTAGTTCCGTCTTGCCTAACTTCTCCACTCACTGTGCGAACTGCGTCAGGCTGCTCCAAAGTGTTTCGGGTATCAAGTGAGCCCGGAGCAATCCAGTGGAGCGTTGCTTTGGCAGGATTGAAATTGCCTTCAAAAATCACTTTCATGTTTACTGAATTTTCAGTTGGATTGACGATTTTAAGGACTACCTGTTTGCTGTCAAAGCTCCGGGTGGCTATAACATTGAGACCGTTGGTGTCTCCTTCCACCTGAACTCGCTGTGGAAGATAATGATCCCGGTATAGTTTAGTCACAACGTAATTGGGTGCCGGAAACCAGGTCCGATGGTCAAAATTAATAAACGCATTGTCCCATTTTCTTGCCGAGACATGACGGAACAGCAGGGCCGGCGTAGCCATACCGACAATCGGATTGCGTTCAAAGGCGTTAAGGATGCCGCCGGCATAGAGTCCCGTACGCCAGTCGGTGCTTTGCAGGTTCCATTCCGAGACAAACAGTTTCATCTCTGGATTTTTCGACCCGGAAATCTCCGCCGCAAGTATTTTCCAGAAAGCCTCATCATTTGCCGGTCCGGTGCCATAGTTTTTGATGTTCTCGTAGTGGTGGATGCTCAGGAACTCTGACTCCTGGGCCGCCTGACGGATAACCGCCAGATCACCCTCATGCCAGCGCCCACCCAATTGCCCGCTGCCGCAGGCAATTATAGTGATGGAGGGATCGACCTTCTTCATGGCCGCTGCGTACTGACGGACCAGCGAGGCGTAATCGGTTGGATCAACCTTCCAGACCTCGTTGTCGATTTCCCAGTATTTGATACGGTAGGGTTCCGGGTGTCCGTTGGCGGCTCGCACTTTGCCCCAGGTACTATTGGACGGACCGTTGCAATATTCAACCCATTCAGCTGCTTCACGGCAATAGGCGTCACGCTGGGCCATGTGATCCGGTTGTCCGATGCAGACAACCATCACCGGTTCGGTTTGAATTTTGCGGCACATGGCCACAAATTCATCGGTGCCAAAGGCGTTTACTTCCAGGTCATCCCACATGGGTGAAGGAAATGACACCCGCTGGTGCTGGGGTCCGATGCCGCTTTTCCAGCGGTACTTATTGGCAAAACTGCCGCCGGGCCATCGCAGAATAGGAGGATGCAGATCGCTGAGTGCTTTGAGCAGATCGGGACGAAAGCCTCCGGCCGCCTGCCATGAATCCGGCATGATTGAAATCTGGTCAATCCAGGTGGGTTCACCAATCACACCGATCTGCAGCACAGCATTGTCGGCGTCCGCCGAAGGTTTCAGAACGATGGGGAATTCTTTCCACTGCAGGGAAGCGGCGCCGAGTGTCGATTCGGCCAGGACGGTCTGACCGTCGAGCAGGCGAACGGTCAAACGGCCGCCTCCGCGTGCCCAGAGCGATCCCCGATAGGTTTCACCCTGGTGAAGGGCGAATGGAGTTTGAAAGACACCGGTTTCTTCCGCCGCAGGAGCAACTCGAACGCAATAATTGGAGTTCAACGGATTTTCATTCACGCAGCCGACTGTACCGGGACCGTATCCGGCCCAGTACATGCCGATACTGTCGGCAGTGATGTTCGGGTCATCCGCGGTTTTATGGCGGCTGTTGAGCGGCCTAAATTCAAAAGACCTGTTCCAAACCAACTCTCCCCACAGGCCGCCGTTAACTGAATGGTAAATATGTTCCAGAAAATGCCCATAAATCCTTTCGTCGATTTGCCCAACAACCTGTTCTGTGTTGACGGATAGTGTTATTTCCGGCATGATGGACTCCGCGGAGATTGCCATATTGGCAAATAACATAACGGATATAATTGCCAGGACTCCGGCCTTTTTCATATGATTCCTTTCTTTTGATTTCGACAATAAGATTCTCTGGCATTGCCAATCACAAAACCGGCAAGCAGACATGAAAATTTCAGTCGGAATTTCAGGCTACCATCCTAAAAACTCCGATAGAATGCCAAGATCAGCAAGATCGACCCTGCCATCTTGCGCTCCATGAAAGTCGGCATCCCATCCAATTCCGGTGAAAAGCCACTGTTCGGCAAACGCCTGAAGGTCGGCATTGTCAACGGTTCCGTCACGGGTCAAGTCCGCATCGGGATGGTACAGCTCAACTTCCCAAAGCCGGGTATAATTGGAGGGTGTCTTGGTGACTGTCAGGCGAAAACGGTCACTTGTTACCGGGTCAAATCGGCCCGTCCAGACAATCATTGCATTACCTACCACATTCGAATTGCCAATCTTTGTCCATGCGGATCCATCCCAATACTCAAAGCAAAAATCTGTGATTGCTGAATTCAGCGTACCGGCGTTATTGTATCCTGAGACGATTCGTGCGGCGCTGATGTACCTGGGTTCGGGCAGCGTGAAAGTAATGATCGCCGGGACCGAAGCCGTGCTGACCCAGCGGCAGAGATTATTCGACGTATTCGATACCCCGTCGTTGAGCATCGCTATATCGCCTGCAAAGGCAGCCGAACCGGTACTTGCCTTTGTCCCCAGCGAACTCAACGCCAAGTTTGGCCCGAAACGCACTGCCCACAGCGACTGGGTTGTCACCGATACCGCATTTGACAACAGGGTCTCTGGTTTTGAACCGCCTTTGCTGCGTACCTTAACTGCGTAGGTATAGGTTGTATCCGGATTCAGATCCGTAGCAATATAGGAGGCACTGTCCTGCCAGCCGGAATCGAGGCCGCCACCGAAGGTGCAGGCAAAGTAGTATTCTACTCCGAATGGATCGCTGGCTTCCGCGGCACTCATAGCAATTGAAGTACTGCCGATGGCATTGGGAAGCATGTTGAATGTCATGGGATTGGGCGTCGGTGCGTAGGGATCCGGACACAGGCTGTTGAGGTAGACCTCAAGATTTGTGTAGTTCACGTCCAGCGTGTAACCATTGCGATCGTTGGCATTGGTCGGTGACAAACCCTTGGCCCGTTCCCAGTCATCAGGCATCCCATCATGGTCACTGTCAGCGGGGGCCGGCAGTGAATTGAGCGTCGGCCACCCGCCAAGCTGATCCATCGAATCCGGGATTCCAGGGTAGAGTGTCGTATCCTTCAATCCAATAAAACTGTAGGTCCGCGTCTGCATTTCATTAAGGAACCGCATATCTGCAGAATCCCGTTTGGCTCCGGCGCTGGCCACCACGTATTCACGAGCCAGTTCAGCTGTTTGCTCCGTAATAGCTGGAGCAGTAAAAGGAGCATAGTAACGAACATAGGTTCCCTGAATGCCGCCGGCCCAGTTATCGGTGGTAATCGCCGGGTAGCCCCAGACAAAATTGTCGTCCGCGTAGACATTCCAGCCTCCTCCGCTTGTAATCCGATATTGCACGCCGCCGGGGCGTGTTCCGGGGCCATATTCATAGTAATTGTTCACCATATTAAGATTGCCGACGATATCACCATTGCTGCTTTCATAGCCCCAGTTATAGATCACATTATTGCGGAAATCCCAGACATGATCCTCAATTCCATACGCCAGTTTAGGATTACGGGTCCCGTTGCTGTAGATCAGGTTGTGATGATAGGAACAGTCCGGCCCCCACAATCCACCGCAGCTGTGATCGTATAGTCCCTCGCCGATCATGCACCACTGAATCGTCACATTGGTCACTCCGTAACAGCTCAAGTTTTCATCCTGGCCCCAGGTGGCTGTGCAATGGTCAACCATCACCTTATCAGCCCCGTACATTACATCCAGCGAGTCCCCGCCGACTGCGCTGGTGTTACCCCGTCGAAACTTCATATAGCGAAGAATCACATCGTGAGTGCGGACCATCAGTTCAGCATCCCGGATGCAGACCCCATCGCCCGGAGCCGTCTGGCCGGCGATGGTAATGTATGGGTTGAGAATGCTAATCCGCGAGAGGGCCTGTATGGTCCCTGAAACCCGAAAAACCACCGTCCGCGGACCGCTGGCCTCGCAGGCCGACCGGAAACTGCCTGGCCCGCTGTCATTCAGATTTGTCACCTCATAAACCACACCGCCGCGTCCGCCGACAGAATACATTCCCGCGCCTTCGGCACCGGGAAACGCCGGAGGCACGGCTAATACGGCGCATCTCAGAGCGATCAACCCAATGGCGGCCGCTGTCAGTCTGTTGAACATAATTCCCCCATGAAATATTTTCTCATTTGCATTCAATTAATTAAAATGAGACTGTTTATGTAATGTTCAAGATTGGTGTAGTCCTGGTTTAGTGTATAACCGTTTCGATCCGCCGGATCATTTGGATCAAGACCACGGGCGGCTTCCCAAGCATCAGGCATTCCATCATGGTCACTATCGACCGGTGCCGGCAGCGAGTTAAGCTCAGGCCAGCCGCCAAGCTGTTCCATGGAGTCGGGAATTCCAGGATACTGCCGGCCCCGTTTGGTCCCTGCAAAGGTGCTGGTCCGACTGCGAACTTGCTCAATGACCCGTAAATCGGCACTATCCCGCCTGGGAACAGAGGCTCCCGCCTGGGCAAGCACCACTTCGTAGGCTTTTTCCGCCGTCTGTGTGGTTACTGGAACTGTCGGGAAAGGCTGATCTGCCCGGACAAAGTCACCCCGCATGCCTTGACGGTTATCGGGTGTGACATCGGAAAAGCCCCATACGTAGTTGCCATTTGCGAAGATTCTTACTCCGTCCATCGCTTCAGCAATCTGGCTGTTCAGCGGGTCGTCTGGATCTCTGCCCGGGCCGTACCGGAAATAGTTATTGACGATATTAATCTGTCCTTCTTTGCCGGTGGAAATTGTACTTTGGTAACCCCAATTGTAAATTACGTTATTCCGAAAATCAATTACTTCTCCCTCATGGTTATATGAGAACTTTGGATTGCGGGTTCCATTACTATAAATTAGATTGTGGTGATACGAACTGTTTGAGCCCCACAGTCCCCCGCAACTATGGGGAAACAAACCCTCGCCGATCATGCACCATTGAACGGTAACGCCGTTATTGCCGTAAAAACTGCCGTTTTCGTCCTGGCCCCAACTGATGGAACAGTGGTCCAGAATGACATTGCTTGAGCCGCCCATAATGTTGATAGAGTCGCCTCCGCTCTGGTTTCCCCGGCGGAATCGTATGTAACGTACAATAACATCGTGTGTCCGAATCATCAGTTCTGCGCCGCGCAGGCATATCCCGTCGCCGGGCGCCGTTTGCCCGGCGATAGTGAGATAGGGTTTCAAAACCGTGATGCGCGATTTTGCCGTGATTGTGCCCGAAAGCCGAAAGACCACCGTCCTCGGCCCATTGGCCTCACAGGCCGCCCGGGCCGCTGTCATTCAGGTTCGTCACTTCGTAGACGTCTCCTCCTCGGCCGCCGACAGCGTACATGCCGAATCCTTCGGCTCCTGGAAAAGCCGGAACCTGCCCCATACCCTCGCTGCTCAAAAAGCCCAGCATCATGGTAAAGATGATTGATCTACAGTGCGACGTGATCATGGATGCATTCCTCAAATAAGTAGGTAAACTTAACATTGTGTCAATCCATGGAAATAGGTTCAATTGAGTCGGCACTGCCTTCAAGCGTCATCCGGATTACAGTCACATCAGGCGCCGCCTGTGCAGGATCAACTGATAGGGAGATTCCCTGTTCACTCTGTTCAAAAGCGACGGCATCGCCGCCTAAAATCTCAGCGGCTGTAATTGTTTTATCTATCGCTGGCAGGGGGGACTTCATGGCCTGCAGGTCCCAGACAAGCAGGTAAACATAAATGTCCTTGTGAGTGCTGACGCCCCATTTAGTCGGCTTATACGGGCCTCCGCGGGTGCCGTAAATGGCCTGGCCGTTTTTCTCCAGCCACTTGCCAATCCGCTGCATCCGGTCATTCTCGCGCGGATCAATCTGTCCTGTCGGCAGCGGGCCTACATTCATGAGCAGGTTGCCGTCACCGCCCGCGCAGGAGACCAGGTACTTGAGGCATTCCTCGTATGGCTTGACCGGGGTCTGGAATCCATGCCAGGACCAGAATCCAGTAAATGTCATGCACGATTCCCAGTCTCGCTGTGTATTGAAAATCCCAATCTTCTGTTCCGGCGTTGAATAGTCTCCCGGCACGCCGCAGCGGTTGTTGATCACGATGTTCGGCTGCAGCTTATAAATTATTTTGAACAATTCATCCGATTCCCAGGTCTTCCAGTCTTTCCAGGCCCCCGCGTCAAAAAAGATCAGTGAAATATCGCCGTACTCAGTCAGTAATTCTTTGATCTGGTTGCGCATGTACTCGTTGTATTTGGTCAATGGTTTGACTCGGTAATCTGGATGATGCCAGTCCCGCTGTGAATAGTATATCCCGAATTTCAATCCGGCCTTACGAGCAGCCTTTGCCATTTCACCCACCAGATCCCGTTTAAAAGGTGTGCTTTCCATGTCAAAATCGGTATACTGCGAATTCCACATGCAAAATCCGTCATGGTGCTTGGCGACCATCACGATATACTTCATCCCCGACGACCTGGCTTGGGCGGCGATTTGATCTGCGTCAAACATTCCCGGATAGAATGATTTATAGAGATTGTCGTATACCTCATTCGGTACCGGCGGCTTAAACCAACTGATCCAGTTGGTATGCTCCTTTAACCCGCTTACTCCGTCATCGGGGCGAGGATTGTCCAGCATCAGTTCGCCGGTATCGTCGTAAAACTGTTTGCTCCAGCTGATTTCGCTGACTGCAACTGAAGAAGGATTCCAGTGGATAAACATCCCGAACCGGGCATCCCTCCACCAGTCCATCCGTCGTTGGGCGGTCGTGGATTTTTCGCTCCGAAGTTCAATCTGGGCATCTTTCCAAGCATCCTCGGGAGTATAATTCACAGCCGCTGGCGCCAGACAGGCCGCCAGGCAGATCACGCAGGCGATTGGCAATTCCGTTTTCATCATTGTGTTATTCCGATCCATGAAGTAATTAAAATACAAAAATAAGAGTTTGCCGCGTTACGCGGCGGCAAACTCCATTCACCATTCAAATTAGTTGCAGGGTGCAAGACTGTTGCATTCCAGCCAGTTGGCTGCAAAGGTCGAAAAGTCCATCAGGTTGACCTGACAGTCCCTGTTAAAGTCGCCGACGATCGCTGTGAAGCCGGGCATTGCCTTGGCGGCATCACATGCCGTCTGTCCGACAAAGACCTCGACGGAGCTGCCGGTCGACAGGTCGCCGTCATTCGCTGTCAGCAGGAAGGTGTAAGTCCCGGTCGCCTCAAGCTGCAGGGTGACATCCTGGGCATTGTCCGGGCTGATCGTTACAACCGCCGGATCCGTGCCGATCTGGGTCCACTGAACTGTAAACGGTCCGGGCTGACCATCGTCGGTT
This sequence comes from Phycisphaerales bacterium UBA7708, assembly GCA_002482415.1. Lineage (GTDB taxonomy): Bacteria > Planctomycetota > Phycisphaerae > Sedimentisphaerales > Anaerohalosphaeraceae > Anaeroglomus. Next base: position 15,544 of record DLFY01000191.1, on the reverse strand, counting down.
ACCGTCCCGTCCAGATTGATCGTGGCGATGGTCGGTTCACCGGCATTGCCCAGCCATACATACTGTTTGTTGCCCGCATTGACGAGCGGGGCCAGATTGTTCGTATTGAACGACCACACGAAGCCCTTGACCAGCGAAGGCACGCGGCTCGGATCAATTACGTCAACAATCCAGTAATAAGTCTTATTTCGCTGGAGCATTCCGGCTGGGATCGACGCAAAAGTGTTCATGGTTGCGCTGGCCAGTGTCATGTAGCCATAGTCCGGATTATTGTAATTAGGATCGGTTGTTCCCATGTAGACATTGTAACTGAGGGTTGTTCCTGGCGCATTAGGTTCTGCTGCAGTCCAGCTAACCTGGGCCAGGTTGATATTTGCTGTTGAATTATTGGACGGCTTGGGATTTTCCGCCCAGATCGGATCCGTAATTTCACCACAGATCCACGGACCGCGTTCCTTGCCGGCGCCGTCATAACCGAAAATCTGGAAACCAGCCTCCTGGTCGTAGGTCACAAACATCAGCAGCAGCGTGTCATCATCATCCTGGTTGAGTACATCATCCAGATTGACACTTGGAGCCGTATCGTACCATAAAACACTGGTCGAAGTCGGCGTGCAGACTCCAACCAGAGAATACAGGTCCGCCATGTCCAGCGTATCGATGGTAATCTCAGAACTCAGCGGGGGGACGGGCGCATTTTGAATTCCAGGCGCCGTCGACCAGGATCCGCTGCCGATGGCATAGTTGTCAAAATCTTCCTTGACGGCATAGACATAGATATTCTTGCCATTGAAGGCGGAAGAGGCGGTCTTGGTCTGGACTCTCAGGTAGCAGTTGGCAAAGACTTTACCCTCCTGCTTTAGGCCGGTCAGGTCATACTTCTGAAAAGAATACTGCCGGCTGGAGCCCGAGGTAACCGTGCGGTTGTAAGCCCGGATTTCTCGGCTGGCCCTCCGGCCGGTCGGAGAGGTATCCGTATCATTGCCATAAATAATTGATTGAACACCATCTTTCAGTTGAAATGGCGCCGCATGCACAATCTCTGCTGCACACATAGAAAACAACGCCATGCACACGAAAACACAAATTCGACTCATCATGATACACCTCCATAATAAAAAAGTGATAGTTTTTTTGCCCCAACACAAGGGGCGAATTTATTTATCGTATAGTCAAACGCCTCGGATAATTTTCTGTCGCGCTTATTGACGAATTTTAACGGTTCAGCTGCATTGCAAAACAGTATATATTGTTTTCCACCAGAATTAGTGCTGGATGTGGTATTGGTGGTATATAAAATCCATTGACACCCTCTTGTCAGCCAAGTGGTGCGGCTTTGAGCGACGACATCAACTATCCAGTAATAGGCCGTATTCTTTAAAAGCAGTCCGCTCGGCAAGGGGGCAAACGTATTGACCATCGAACGAGCAAGAGTCATATAACCATAGTCGGCTTCATAGTAATTGGGATATACATTATAAACCACCGGGATTGCACTGACTGGGGCTGGGACTGACCATCGCACTTGAGACAAGTTAGTGCTTATTGTCGATCCGGAAGCCGGACTGGGATTGCCGGCACTAATTGGATCGGAAATCTCACCTATAAGGACAGGTCCATTGGAAAGGCCCGTTTTCGGATCTACGGTGTTGTCACCTCTCGAGCGGATTTGAAAATTGCTTTCCGGGTCATAAGTAATAAACATCAGCATCAGCGTGTTATTGGTATCCTGATTCAGAATATCGGTTAGGGTGAAACTGTCCGCTGTTTGATACCACAGCCAATCCGTTGAAGTAATCTTACAACTGCCCACTAAGGGGTATATTTTACCCATATCCAAGGTCGCCAGTGTAATCTCGCTGTTCAGAGCAGGTGTAGGATCATTCATTAATCCCGGGGACGTTTTCCAACTCACAGGCAGCGTATGATCAAGGGTTTCTTTAACAGCATAGATATAAAGGTATTTGCCGACATTGGCCGGATATGCCCCCTTGACACAGGCCCGCAGGCTGCAATTCGTATACACCTTGCCTGCGGGTTTAAGGGCAGTCAGATCATAGATGGCAAAAGAAACCTCATACTGAGAGAATTGGCTGTCATTTTTAGCGCGAAGCTCGCGGCTGTAATATCGGTTTTTTGGACCGATCTCGCCGTCATTGCCGACAATGACGGTTCTGGACGGACCGGTCATAAATAGTACAGCCTGTGCGTTGAGAATCGCCGCATGCAGGATTGTCGCCAATAACAATCGATAATAAATGCTGTTCATCCTGATCTTCTTTCGTATGCATCTGCTATATATACAAACCATGCATCAATCACAATTTGTGATATTTTAATATCCGGTCCCTGCCCATATTTTGGAATTCCATAGCCATTGAATAATATCGTCGTCTTGATCAGAGGGATTGCTGACGCTTAAATCCGCCATCAAAACATTATTATGCTGAAACGACCGTTCGATCCCAACGGCATTAAAAAAGTTCGCCAGGGTACCGCTGGTATTGCGGGCGTACAGCCAGATCCCATTGGTCATATCACACATCAGCGCATTATTCGATGCGGGATTTACGGACACAATCTGGCCGCGGATTTCTTTTTTCCATAACCATACATGGGTGCTCCAGAATAGAGGGCGATCTCCGGCCGCTAATGTTCCGTTAGTTGCCTGCTCATAGATGTCATCGGTATTATAAGGGGTATAATTACCGGAACCGACTTTACTGAGCACGTAGTTCTTGTCATAAGCAAGGTTTTTGACACCGGGACAGAAAAAGACCTCACGGCTCGGCAAAATGTTATTTTTCATCAGGTACTCTATCGCATAGGGTTCAGGCTCATGCGCATAATCTCCTGTTCCACCCCTCCAAAACCAATGTCTCGGTAACTCATCCGCCCTGAGATTGGTCGCGGTTTTATAATTACGAAAGTCATAGTTCATTGCACTTTGGTAGGTCCCGATGGCAATCCCTATCTGACGTTCATTGGATTGGCAGATAATTTTTCGGGCATACTCCTTGGCCTTTCTCAGGGAGGGTATCACTATCGACAATAGCAGTCCAATAATCGCAACGACCACCAATAACTCGATTAATGTAAACGCTGTACTGCCTGAGAAATTTCGTTTTGTCGTTTTTTTCATAAGAGCCACCTTGATTAGTCTATTCTAATAATAAGACAGGGTTTCCAAATAGACAGCCTTTGAATCCGGCAGAAATTCCTTCACTGTGTAAACCGGCATTGACTTGCTCGGTTGTCATCAATGTTAAGAATCGATCCATTGGATCCAACGGGATACGAATCAGTTCTGCCGGCATCTCTGACGTGAACTCTTTGCTGTACCGTACCTGGCCATCCACCAGTATCCATAAAGTGGCTGCAGAACGCTGGGCAGGAACGTCAGACATGGCTACCTGAGTGGAAAACAGTGCGATTTGAGCAGCAGGCAGACATGATCGAAATGCCTCCACGTCAAAGGTGATACCGAGATTGGGATGAAGAAAAATAAAGGGACTGCGCGCAGTTGAGGAATTAACTCTTCCAGGCAGCTCAAGATTGCCTTGCAAACGAGCTTGTTTATCTGCCGGGGAAGGGCTGTTAACAATATCTGCATAGTATGAACAGGAAGTGATTGGGCAATTCCGGAAAAGCAGTCCAGTTGATGATATTACCTGGTCTGGTGTGCCGTTAGGCACAAAAACACCATCAATAAATGCGCAAGAGTCAACTGGAACATAGCGGTTGTCACTCTGGCGGACAGTATTATTCGGCGTTTGGAATGAACCGGTGGCCGGATCGATACCGATGTCAACATGTCCGGTTCCCAGCCCCGATCCGCCCCCCACTAAATCCGCAAGATTGATTGCTTTCTCTCCTTTCCATACCAGATTTTCCCGCGATGAGATGATCCGGCNNTCCTGAGTTCAGTGTCAATCCTTTTGGCTTCACCAACCGTCAGTATTTGGCTGTTTTGTGCTTTGCCGTTACGACTGGCACTCAAAGACGTCTTTCCCTCAAATACATGGACATCGCTGGTGCCATTGTCATCGACATTAACACCGAATTGAGTGCCGAGATCTACCACCTTTGAATTAGGAGTGCCTACGATAAAGCCTATTGCTTCGATAGGCACCTTGGCATACAATCGCCCTGAATTCAGAAAAATACGATTACGCGAGTCAAGCCGAAATTCTGCAGGAGCTTCAATTGTAACAATAGCCCCATCATCAAATTCGATTTCAATGATACCGTTCTTAAGCCGGTAAAAGTCCCTGTGATTAGGCAATCGGCTGCCAGTCGTAAACAGATGATTGTTGACAAATTCGACATTGATACAGTCTTTAACAGTTGCAACATTCGTAAATATCGGTGACAATAACAAATATGCAATAGTAATAAATGCTGCTGCGATGGATAGAAGAGTAGTCACTAAAAAAGGCTTATTAATCGGCTTTTTTATTTGTTGCTTGCGAAGTTCCTGCATTCGCCATCGGACGTCCGTCACAAGTTCTTTGGGCGGCGCTTCTGACAAATCTAAAATCGGTGCTGTTTTTTCTTCTTTGGCCATTTCCTGCCAAAAATGACTATCAAAAATTAAACTGGACATTTCCGGCAAAATCCCCCCTCCTGCTTCGAAAGCTTTGCCGCTTTTAAGATTGCCACACATGGTGAAATATTCAAAATAATATTTACACGCTACTTTGTCCTGGGCCAGAAGCCAATTCAATTCTGAAAACTGTTCTTCTGTGATGATGCCCTCGCGTACAGCTTCAAACAATGCAAGCATCTTCCTGGTCTGTTCTGGATTCATAGCTCTAAAAATCACCCTTCATTTGTTTAAGCACACACAATAAAAGCTGGCCATGAATCTGTTGATATTTTTTATAAAGCGTATTGACACTCTGCTGAAGACGCAGAGCAATGCTTTGAACCGTTGCGCCCTCTTCATATCGCATAGAGAGTAAATGCCTGTTGCGGTCGGTCAGTTTTTTCATGCAGATACGAAGAGCCTTCAGCGATTGGTCCGAATCGGCGGCCGAAGCGATAGCCACTTCTTTCAGATTGTCGAGAACATCTTGACAAAAATACTTCTTTTGACTCTTTTGCTTTTTCAAATGGGACAAAACTTGAAAATGAGCAATCTTAAAAGCCCAGGATAAAAAATCTGAACCGGGAGAAAAGGAGTTAAACTTTGACCACAATACACTCAATGTCTCCTGATAAATATCATCTGCTTCATTCCAATCGGCCACAAAAGACATGATGAAACTATAAATTCGATGCTGATATTTAGAATGCAGAGTCAAGAAGTTTTGGACTTCATTCTTGTTGACGTTTATCTGGCTATTTTCGGACATCAGCATTCACCTTTGTCTACATATTGATTGCCTTATTGACACATTGCATATATCTCCAAGGGCAAAAATTGGTATAAATCTTCAAAAATAATTAAAATCATATCTTTAATATATGTGACTACCTTTAATAAAATGGCCGCAGGCCAGTTTTATTGTCTTTTTTTTGTTAGAATGACAATAAAGTCTCAATGAATCGTAATTACGTGCTTTTATTGACCCCAAAATAGTTGTATTGACATAATCATGCTCCTGTTTCTAAATCAACACGGTTCTCTTAAAAGACTTTTGTTGCTTTATTTCACATTAAATAAACAAGTTTTGTTACTTAGCACTATTGACATAAGAGGATAAAAAACCTCAAATATTATGGATTAACAAAAATTAAATATAAAAAGTTACATTTTTTCTTAGCTTCGGCCATATTTAAATAAAGATAATATCTGGAAAATGATGATTTATTATAAGACGTCAAACTGAGTCCAGAAATAAGACGAAATATGCGGATTTTGTTAAAACAATTAAGGTAAAGCAACCCATATAAGGCATGATGAAAATTCATTGGGCTTCACAGTTTGGCAAAGGAAAAAGATGAAAAAGAAAAACATATCTGTATCAGGACTGATTATTTTCTTGTGGGTATTCATCTCGTTTCCACAGACTGGGATGGGACTGATTAATGAAGCGGCAACGAATTCATCCGGGCAGGATAAAGCGGAATTAAATCTCGAGGAAATGGTACAGCCAGTGCCAATGACCCATGGATTCCATCAGGATGGTTATTTTGTTTGGTGCGGGGCTCCAGTCCAAGGAGACGATGGTCGATACCATCTTTTTTATTCTCGCTGGCCTGTGAGTAAGGGATTTGCTCCAGGGTGGGCGATCTGGTCAGAAATTGCTTATGCGATAGCGGATTGTCCCGAAGGTCCATATCAATTTGTCAATGTAGCTTTGCCGGCACGCGGATTAAATCCTGCAACGGGACAAAAATATTGGGACGGAGACGTGACCCATAATCCCTATATTTTGCGAAAAAAAGGAAAGTATTATCTGTATTATATGGGTAATCATGGCGATGGCACCTATGCAGGTCATCGGAATAATCAACGTATCGGATTGGCAATAGCTGAAAATCCGGGTGGTCCATGGAGTCGATTTGATGCACCCATCGTGGATATCAGCCCGGACAAAAGTGCTTTTGACTCTCTTTGTGTGACCAATCCGGCGGTTGCGATTCAGCCGGATGGGGGAGTATTGCTGATTTACAAAGCGGTTCAAATTGTCGAGGGTAAACTGATGGGGGGCAATGTCCGTTTTGGGGCTGCAAAAGCTGACCGGATTGAAGGCCCTTATATCAAGATTCCCGGACGAATATTTGAATCCGGTAATCAGAACGATGCGAAACAGTGGATGCTCGCTGAAGATCCATTCATCTGGTATAGTCAGCGGTATGGCAATAAATACTATGCAATAGTCCGTGATGTGACAGGTACTTTCTGCGGAGCCAATGGCGGACTCGCATTATTTCAGTCTCTGGACGGACTGGATTGGAAGCCAGCAAAATATTCTAAGGTATTGGGGACATATTTTAAAAAATCGGATGATTCATTCAGTGAGAGCAGGGTGGAGCGTCCCTTCCTTTTGTTTGACGAAAATGAGGTTCCCATTTACCTATTCGGTGCTACGGATGGCTATGAGCCCAAAGGACGTATCAGTTATAATGTGCAGATTCCTCTTAAAATCCCAGCTTATCAACTTCCACAGAGTAATGACAAATCATTGCACGTTCAAAATCAGAAAGAATCAGCAGCCAGCACTATTTTTGAAGAGCGTATGGGAGATTCTTGCCCCAAAACATACCGAATTATGCCTATTGGCGATTCAATTACCAAAGTTGGAAAGCCCTTGCCTAACTTCAATATCTGCTGCACAAGAAACTGACTGATGCTGGCTAAGGAAAAAAAGTCAAATACTAAATGAAATATATATACTTTGTCGCAATATCAGAGACGCAATAATAGACAGTGTAAGGTGACAATGCGCACGCAGGATTAATAACTCAAGTGGAGATAATGTTCATTGTAATTGCTGAAAATGTAATATATTGAACACCTCGATCAATATAATTTTAGGTATCTTAATAATTCGAAATATTAAACGATTGGTATTTTCTTCCAAGCTCTAAGGATAGTCTGTTGATTGTGTTTCTGAATTAACGTTATGTTTAATCCTGTAGTTCCAATCATGGAAAATTCGAATAGGGATATGGAATGACTTCAGTATTGAATGCGAGATATTTTTTCGGGCTGATCCATACAGCATTATGGTGTTTAGCCGTCGGCAATTTATTTGCAGCAGAGGAACATTGGACTAATCCCTATAATGTGGTCTGGAACAATCCCAGCCACAACGCAGCCGGCTCCATGCCCCTGGGCAATGGTGAACTTGGCATCAATCTCTGGGTTGAAGAGAATGGAGACCTGTATTTCTATCTGAGCCGTAACGATTCCTACAGTGAAATATCACAGTTATGCAAAGTGGGCAAAATCCGGATATCGTTGTCCCCCAATCCATTCGTCGATAGAAATTCCTTTTGTCAGGTCCTGCACCTCAAAGACGGGACTTGTGAGATTACGGCCGGCCCACAGGAATCACAAGTTAAGCTATGTATTTTTGTCGATATAATGTATCCAGTGGTTCATGTCATTGGTCAGTCGACCAAGCCGGTTTCTGCGAAAGTCGTCGTGGAGACCTGGCGAAAAGAGCGGCAAAAGGTCCCCGGGGGCGGCACAGCATGGACTTTGGATGGGGCGCCGTTTGAATTATGGCAGGAGCCAGATACTTTTGTCGAAGGATTGTCGAATGCTTTGGCGTGGTATCATCGCAACGAGACTTCTCCAGCGTTTGAGGCGACAGTTAAGATTCAGTCACTTGAATCAATTCGCAGCAGCTTACGTGATCCGTTGCTCCATCGGACTTTTGGCGGATGGGTTGCAGGTGATGGATTTGAAAGGATTGACAGGTGTACCCTGACTTCCGCCAAACCAACGAGCCGTTTTTCTCTGGTTATCGCCAGCCCGTGCGAACAGACCCGCACCGCTGAGGATTGGCTGGCGATGGCCAGCCAGACAGCTTCGAAAGCCTCTGATGAAACCGCTGCCCTGGCTCGAACCGCAAAAGCCTGGCAGGCCTTTTGGGAGCGATCCTGGGTAATCTGTGATGTCAAACATACGCTGGAAGTTCCGCGCAATGACCACCCTGTACGTATTGGTGTTGATGCCCAGGGCGGCAGTCGGTTCCCGGGAGTCATTGGTAAGATTCGTATCTTTGGCAGAGCATTAAGCGAAGGGGAGGCTGCAGAGCAGTCCTCAGGTACCCCAGGGAGGACTCCCACAGAAAGTCTAACGTTGCCGGATTGTCAGGAAGGGCTGTCTCTGGAGGCTTGGATTAAGCCGAATTCCAAGGCGTCAGGTCGCATTCTGGATAAGATTTCCGTGGGAGGAGATGACGGTTTTTTACTGGATACCCATCCCGGCGGCTCGCTGCGGTTGATCATAGGATCGGCCGTACTGCAGGGGCCTTCTGATGTGCTTGTGCCGGATCAATGGCATCATGCGGCGGGAACTTTTGATGCCAAATCCGGTTTGATGTGTCTTTTTTTGGACGGCAAACGGATTGCCCAATCAATGGACATAGTGTCAGCGACAGGGACCAGCAGCCACGACTTGTTTCTGGGGGGCAAAACAGTTTCTACAGATGCGATGCAAATGACTGTTGGCCAGGCTCATACTCTTCAACGCTATATGCAGGCTTGTGCTGGCAGAGGCGTTTATCCGATTAAATTCAACGGCAGTATCTTTACAGTCGAACCTTCCCTGTTGGGGCAGGGTGATAATCCGGATTGGCGCCGATGGGGTGATTGCCATTGGTGGCAAAATATGCGAATACCGTACCATGCCATGCTGGCGGCGGGTGATTTTGACCTGATGCATCCTTTGTTTAACATGTTTGAAACGATCCGTCCCTTCGCTGAAGCACGGGCCAGGCTTTATCATGGGGCGGATGGCTGCTACTTTGCCGAAACCATGACTGTCTGGGGGACTTATGCCAACCGGGATTATGGATGGGACCGGACGGGGCATGAACCCAATGATATTCAATGTATGTATTGGCGGTATGCCTGGAATCAGGGGCTGGAGTTGACATCTCTGATGCTGGATTATTATGATTATACCCGGGACAATTTCTTTCTTAAAACCAGACTGCTGCCTATGGCGGAATCCGTGCTGCGCTATTTTGACAGCCGATTTCCGAAAGACACCCAAGGTCGGATAATACTCAGCCCAACTCAGGCTGTGGAAACGTACTGGTATGATGTCGTTAATGATACTCCCTCCGTAGCCGGTTTGAATGAGACATCTGCCCGTCTGTGTGCCTTGCCGGCGGTGCTTTTAACAGAACAGCAAAAAGTCTTTTTTCAACACATGAAACAAGCCGCCCCGGTGATACCCTTCGAAACAGTCGATCATGGGGGACGTACCCTGAGACGCATTGCAGTGGCTCAGAAATATAAGCCGCAACGGTCTAATGTAGAAAATCCGGAACTGTTCCCAATTTGGCCTTTCAGGCTTTATGGGCTGGGTAAACCGATGCTGGAAGAGGCTCGCAATGCCTATCTTTTGCGAGGCAGCCACAATGATGTGGGTTGGGGATATGACAGCAATGCCGCTGCATGCCTCGGACTGACCGAGGAGGCTGCTCGCATCCTGAAAGTCAAGATTATTAATTCACGTCCGGGTTACCGATGGCCGGCGACGTGGGGGCCGAATTTCGACTGGNNCCGGATCAGGATCATGGCGGAAATCTGATGACTACGATTCATTTGATGCTGCTGCAGGCAGATGGTGACCGAATTTTCCTGCTTCCAGCCTGGCCCAGAGAATGGGATGTGAGTTTCAAGCTTCACGCACCGCGTAATACGACGGTGGAATGTCTATATCGGGCGGGCAAGGTCGAAAAACTGGTAGTTACGCCTGAAGAACGGTTGAAAGATATTGTACTGCCCCAGTGAATATGTGATCTTAGATTTATACGGAGTTGTACCGGGAATGAATATTTATGGCCGGATATTTGCATGCTAATTTCCTATCAGCTTTGATGCCGATATTATCCGAAGACTTGAGACGAGGTATTCCCGTGATTATTGAAGTATCCGGCATTCAGAATCCTGCAGAGGATTCCCGATATGGCAATAATCTAAGCTGCAACGGTTCTGCTTAATTTATTTATAACTGATTAACTCACAGGTGCTGCAATGATAAAAAACAAATGCATCATTCTTCTGGTTGTTACTGTCACCATGATGACAAGAGCCGAGGGTCTGCCACAGGCCCAGGCTTTTGATCTTAGCCGAATACGGCTGCTGGATGGGCCATTTAAGCAGATCCAGGAATTGCACCGTACTGGTCTGGTAAGACAGCTGGAACCGGATAAACTGCTATTTCCATTCCGCGAAAATGCGGGAATTCCGCAACCCTCTGGTGTGACGAGCGGGTATGGAGGCTGGGATTCGCAATTTATCAGAGGCCACTATTGCGGGCATTATTTGAGTGCTGCCGCCCGTATGTATGCCGCCACGGGTGATGTTAGTTTTCTGGAGAAGGCTAACTACATAGTCACCGTACTGGCGGAGTGTCAGGAAAAGCTCGGCAAGGGTTATCTTTCGGCGTTTCCCGCTGCTCAGTTTGACCGGCTGGAAGCGACGCCGCGTGTCGCCTCTGTCGAGTACTACACGATTCACAAAATTATGGCCGGCCTGGTCGATGCGGCTCATTTCTGCGGCAACAAGCAGGCATTGGACATAGCTGCCGGAATGTCTGACTATTTTGCCGGTCGAATAACAATATTATCTCCCGAACAAATTGAATTCATGCTGCGAACGGATTACACCGGCAACCCCGTCAATGAGTTTGGGGGCATGGCGGAAGCACTGAGTGAATTATACAGGCTTGCACGAAATCAAGGCGACCCCAATTCGGACCGACACCTGAAGCTTGCGGCTGTTTTCAATCGGAATTGGTTTATTGATCCATTGATCCAGGGACAGGATCAATTGAATGGTCTTCACGGCAATACCCATATCGCGCAGGCGGCAGGGCTTGCCCGTTACGCTCTGGTCTGTGGTGATGTCCGCACTGCCAGGGCAGCAGAGGCGTTCTGGAGACTGGTTGTTCAAAAGCATTCATTTGTCAATGGCGGTAATACATTTCATGAAAAACTGCGAGNNGCTGCGGGGATCGAGGTTACAGGAGCAGGAGATTCGACTCTTAGCCCTTTAACCGCCGAATCCTGCAACACCCACAATATGCTCAAGCTCACCCGCTCCCTCTTTGAAAGATCGCCTTTGTCTGTCTATGGGGATTATTACGAAAATGCTCTCTACAATCATATTCTGGCGACTATTGCTCCTGATCATGGCAAGGTGATGTATTATATGCCATTGCGTCCGGGTGATTTCCGAGTCTATATTGATGAGCCGTTTTGCTGTCAGGGTACCGGGATTGAGAATGCCGCTCGATTCGGTGAGGCAATTTATTTCCATCAAGACGATACCCTCTGGGTAAACCTGTTCATTGCTTCTACGCTCGACTGGCGTGAACAGGGCATGAAACTCCGACTGGATACAGAATACCCGGAAAAGGGCCGGATCAAGCTGACTATGAATATGGCCAGGCCGCAGTACGCCAGACTCAATTTCCGCATCCCCTCCTGGATGAAGGGCAGGGCGGAACTGAAAATAAATGACCACATAGAATCTGTCGAAGTGGTTCCAGGTACTTTTCTGTCGTTAGCCCGAACATGGAAGGATGGCGATGTTATTACTCTGGAACTGCCGCTTGCGCTTCGTAGTCGGCCGAGCATGGATGATCCCTCTATGCTGTCATTATTTTATGGTCCCGTATTGCTGGCGGCAAAACTTGGGCGGGAGGGCATGCCGGCCACTGATATTGGAAATCACATGGCATACAGTGATGCTTCACCGTGGCCGGTTCCGCTATTTGAGAGTGAAACGATCGACAATCTTGTACTGGAAATCAAACAGAATACCGACACGCCTCTGCTGTTCACATCGCGTATGATTAATCCGGTAGATCTGAAGCCGATGTCTGTCGAATTGGCACCATTCTACCTTGTTCATCACCAACGCTATGCAGTCTATTGGAAAGTACTCAGCCGAGAACAGTTGAAAAAAAATCGTGCCGAATCCTTGTCTTTCAGGGATATAAAGTGATGGTTTTGATTATCAATTTCAGGAATCAGGAATTGCCATGAAAACAAACGGTATTGCTAATTTATGCATGATTGCTTTTGCAATCTCATCATCAATTCTCTTTGCAGAATCGCTATTGGTGGAAGCAGAACAATTTGAGGATCGCGGTGGATGGGTTGTTGACACTCAATTTATTGACCAGATGGGTTCACCTTATCTGCTGGCTCATGGGCTTGGAAAGCCTGTAAAAAACGCCTGCACCCGGGTCCAAGTTCCTGTAACTGGACAATACCAGGTATGGGTAAGAACCAAAAACTGGGTCCCCGGCCCATGGGAAGCTCCCGGTCGTTTTAAAATGATAATTGATAGTGTTGAGCAACAGACCATCTTTGGGAACGAAAACGGATGGCACTGGCAGAAAGGGAATCCGGTTGATCTGAAGCAGGGGCAGGTGCTCATTGAATTGCAGGATATCACTGGTTTCAATGCACGATGCGATGCCGTCTTTCTAACAACTGACAACAACCTGATTCCAGATAATAGCAGTGTGCCTTTGAATCCATGGCGTCGTGAACAGCTTGGTATAAAAGTGTACCCCTCACAGAAATACTATGATCTTGTTGTTGTCGGCGGCGGGCTGGCAGGTATGGGGGCGGCTTTGTCGGGTGCAAGAATGGGATTGACGGTTGCCCTGCTTGAGAATCGGTCGGTATTGGGGGGCAATGGCTCCTCGGAGATCCGTGTGGCGCCTCGCGGAAATATGCCGGATTGGTTATATCCATTTGGAGACATGGTACAGGAATTTTCACCTTATACGCCCACAAATGCAGGCCTGCCTGAACAGTACTTTGATGAAATTCGAGAACAGGTTATACGTGCTGAAAAACGTATTGATTTGTTTTTGAATCATCATGTATTTGCAGCCGAAACTCAGGACAATCGGATCACCTCGATAAGCACGATGGCTATCCGGGAAAATGTGATACGCCACTTTAAGGGTGGCTATTTTGTCGATGCTACCGGGCACGGCGTTCTGGGACTCATGGTAAAGGCCGACTATCATATGGAAGAAAAAGATCGTATGGGAATGAGTAATCTCTGGAGGTGGCGTTTTACCCCGGACAATCAGTCGTTTCCTGATTTGCCATGGGCCTTGTCTTTGACCGAAAAAGGATTTCCTTATCCGGATCAAAAGGGCGACTGGTTCTGGGAAAGCGGTTATGATCGCCACCCTCTCAACGATCTGGAGGCCATACGCGATCACAATCTCAGGGCAATTTTTGGGGCATGGAATGCAATCAAAAACAAGCACGCGTATGCAAATCACGATAAATCCGGAAAATCTCATGCCACTGCCGAATTGGAATGGATAGCCTATATAGGCGGAACACGTGAAACCCTGCAGCTTTTGGGGGATGTGATATTATCAAAAGACGATATTGTTGCGAATCGACAATTTCCTGACGCCTGCGTGATCGTAACCTGGGGTCTGGATCTGCATTATCCGCATCCGCTTTATCTGCCTGAATCGCAGGGGAATCCATTTATCTCCAGGGCCCATTTCGGGGGACGTGTCCATGATACTGAAGGCCCGCTTTCCAGACAAGAAACACATTACGTAACATCCGAGCAAGGTCATGGTTTCGATCGTACAAAAGGCTATGCGATACCATATCGCTGTCTCTATTCGAGAAATATCAAAAATCTGTTTATGCCCGGGCGCAATATGTCGGTCACTCATGAAGCATTAGGGACGATACGTGTCATGCAAACACTGGGAATGGCTGGTGTGGCTGTGGGCCGCGCTGCCTGGCTGGCCAAAAAATATGAGGTTACTCCGCGTGAAGTCTATGAACACCATCTGGAAGAAATGAAAAAGGTGTGGGCATTGCCTGCGAATTACCGCAATAAGGATGCAGCAGCATATCAGCCAGCAGTTAATCGGACAGAAGCTGTCAAGAAATGGGAGTCTTTGAGATTTGGAGCGTTTGTTCATTTTAATGACAATACTTTTATCGAAAAAGAAATTTCTCAAAACAGTGATCCGGCCCTTTTTAATCCCAGGACGTTGGATTTCGACGGTATGATGGCTGTTTTTCAGAAGGCAGGCATTCGTTATGCGGTTTTAACAGCCCGACATACTTCCGGTTTTTGTCTTTGGGACAGCTCGATGACAGAATTTGATGTGGCTAATAGTCCATTTAAAAAAGATGTAGTTGCTCTGTTTGTGGATGCCTGTCGTAAACATGATATAAAGCCTTGTCTGTACTACTGTTTGTGGGGTGGCGAGTGGAGGCCCTGGGAATGGAACCAGCAAATTCGGAAAGAACATGAAAAAGCATCACCCAATGATGTTATCCTGACTCAGTTAGGTGAACTGGCCGAGCAATATGGTGATATATATGCATTCTGGCTTGATATGTACTGCTGGGCGGATCAGTCACTGAAACCCCAGGCTCTGTATGAGCTGTTAAAAACTAAAAATCAGGGAACCTTTGTTCATTTTAATCAGCATGTCCAGGATGGCAGTCAAATCAAATATTTTCCAACTGATTTTGTCAATGGTGAGGAACGGATTCCCCCGGAAGGCGGACACCAGCCTCTGAGAATGATAGATGGAAAGACATATTATTTGCCTTTTGAATATGAAATTACGTCTCAGCGATGCGATTCAAGATCACTGGGAAATGGATTGATGCCTGGATCTTGCTGGTTTACCCACTCGGATAGTCAATTTTATCCAGTGGAGAGTTTGTTTGACTATATTAAGCAAAGTTTCGAGAGAGGCGGAAGCAATGTCCTGCTGTCCACTGCTCCAGACAAAACGGGAGTCTATAAATCAGAAGACGCAAAATGTCTTTTGCGTTTAGGTAAGATGATTCAGGATTGGAATATGAATGACCTTCCCCCCGAAAACAGT
>DLFY01000289.1 GCA_002482415.1 Phycisphaerales bacterium UBA7708 | reverse complement strand
TGATATGCTCAAGGCGGTAATATTCGATTTTGACGGGGTGGTGGCGGATTCCGAGCGGCTGCATTACAAGGCCTTAAACCAGGTCTTTGCGGCGAAGGGGATTCATGTACCTGAAGAGGTGCATTGGCAGAAGTATCTGGGTTATACCGACCTGGAAAATGTGCTGGCCGTGAATGAGGATTATAAAATGAACTGGTCGTCACAGGAGATGCAGCAGATTATCGAGCTGAAAACGGCCCAATTTCATGCCCTGGCCCGCACCGAAGCCCCCATTATCGATGGCGTGGAGGAATTTGTCGAAATGCTGTCCGACCATGGCTACCCGCTGGCGATCTGTTCGGGGGCGATGCGGGAGGATATTCGGATTATGCTGGAACACAGCGGCTTTGCCAGTGCGTTTAGCGTTATGGTGACCGCAGAAGACGTCGAAAAGGGCAAGCCCGACCCGCAAGGTTATAATCTGGCCCTGAAAAAGCTCAATAATACGGTTGGCCGAAAAATTGAAGCCGGCAACTGCATTGTGATTGAAGATTCTCACTGGGGATTGCAGGCTGCTGCAGCGGCCGGAATGCGGCGAATCGGCGTAACCAATACCTATCCGAAGGAGCATCTTGCCCAATTTGCGGATTTCGTCATCGACCGGCTGGATAAACTGGCTATTACGGACCTGAAAAGGATATGTAATTCCAATGGTTCATAAGCTTTGTGTACGGATTTCGGCATCACAAGGTCTGATAATCCATTTGTGTATATGGCTAAGTGTCCAATGTCTTGGAAAAATGTTTTTTTCAATATCAAAATCCCATTTTAGACCCTCTTGTTTGACTTTTTGACTTTTTCCTCTATACTATAATATCTGCACGTTTCATTCATTCGGAGCGATTTGATTCAAAAACCGGGTGGTGGGACTGCTATTTTAGCGTGATGGGCTTTGTTTTCAACAATCGGCCCCGAATCAGGATGCCAGGGATAGATGTCGAACCAAGGGAACGGGTTTGCCGATGCAGTTTGATGCCAGTCTAATCAGCCGGATACAGCAGGCCAACGATATCGTTGACGTGATATCGGAACATTTGAGCCTGACCAAAAAGGGCAAAGAGTTGGTGGGTCTGTGTCCTTTCCATACCGACCATAAACCGAGTCTGTATGTTAATCCGGCCAAACAGATATTTAAATGCTTTGCGTGCGGAGCAGGTGGTGATGTTCTGAAGTTTGTGCAGATGAAAGAGAATCTTTCATTTACACAAACACTGGAGCGGCTTGCCCAACGGGCCGGAATTCGCCTGGAACGCACAAAAAGTGTTTCGCAGAACCCAGCTTCCGCTTCGGCAATCGATGCGAACCGACTGGCGAAACTGAATGAATGGGCCGGAAAATTGTGGATTAATAACCTCTGGGATGAACAAAAGGGCATTCAGGCTCGAAGTTATCTGGAACAGAGGAAAATCACTCAGGCTACAGCAAAAATATGGCAGTTGGGCCTGGCAGTGGATAGCTGGGATGATCTGGCCCAAAAGGCCTTATCGTCTAAAGTGAGTGAACAGATTTTAGTCGATGCAGGACTTGTTGTTCGGCGGGAAAACGGCGGCTGTTATGACAAGTTCCGTAATCGTTTGATGTTTCCAATACACGATGTAACAGGTCGCGTTATAGCTTTTGGCGGACGAACACTGGCCAATGACCCGGCCAAATATATGAATTCACCGACTACGGTGTTGTTTGACAAGAGCAATTCGCTGTTTGGTCTGGATAAGGCCCGTCAGGCCATCTCCGAAAGCGAGACGGCCGTGATTGTGGAAGGCTATACCGATGTAATTATGGCCCATCAATATGGCGTCTGTAATGTGGTGGCGGCTTTGGGTACCAGTTTTACGACCGGCCATGCCCGGATTCTGCGACGGTATGGCAAGCGTGTGGTTTTAGTCTTTGACAGTGATGTAGCGGGTATGTCGGCGGCGGAACGTGCGCTGGAAGTATGCTTAGCCGAGAAACTGGACTTGCGTCTGGCGTTTGTGCCGGAAGGCAAGGACCCGTGCGATTTTCTGATTGCAGCGGGGGCCGATGCATTCAGGCAGGTTTTGCATAATGCCGTCGATGTGATGGACTATGCATGGAAGGGTTTGTCCGGAAATCTTTCCGGCGATAAGGCCCTGGCCGAAAAATCGCAGATGATTGAAAAATTTCTGACGACGATTGCGTCTGCTATGGTAGCGGGCAATGTCGATAGCATCAGCCGGGCGGTTTTGACGGCTCGACTCAGCGAGATGATCGGCATTTCGCAGGGTCGAATCGACAGCGAGCTGGGCAAGCTGGTCCGGCGAAAGCAAAAAGGCCCTGAAACGCAGGCCCAGCAGGCAGCATCGAAGAATGAAGAGCAGCCGCAAAGTGATATCTTTGTTCAGGCACAGTCGGAAATAATTGAAGTGCTTCTGCGGGAGCCGGACCTGTTCGGCAGAGTTCATGGACGCATCAGTCCGGACCTGTTTGAAGGGCACCTGCGGACCATTGCCCGGGCATTGTTTGGACTGCTTGAGGCAGGTCAGGAGCCGACGCTGACGATGCTTCTGGGACAGATTGAACAGGTGGAAGCGGCTCAGGAGTTAATGCGTCTGGATGAGCTGGCCGGACAGAAGGGCGATTTCGCCCGGCGTCTGAATGATGCCGTTGAAACGTTTCAGTACTGCCTGATGCGGCGCCAGACGCAGGATATCAGCAAAACGCTGAGCGACGATGATGTCGAATCGCTCGAGAAAATAAATCAGATGCTTCTGCAGAGAAAGGATAATCTCAGAAGCCCGGGAGTTCGAAAATAAGGCAAACGGCCGTCGCAGGGATGAATGTCGTGTCGGCTTGAAATTGCATACGTAATCGTAAGGTAATAACGGAATATGTCGGAAAAGAAGAAGAAAAACGAGACCAACGAACCAATGCCCGAAGAAAAGGAACTGGCCGGCGAGCCGGAGATGGATATCGACGACAAGGACTTTGTCCCGGAGGCCAATCCGCTGGATACGCCTTTGCTCCGCGGCGCGGATCCTTTTGAAACGGACGAATCCGCCCGCCAGAATATGGACCAGGCGATCCAGTCCATTATTGAAAAGGGCAAAAAGAAGGGCTTCCTGACCTATGAGGAGCTTAACGATGATTTGCCCGATGAGGTGATCAGCCCCAATCAATTGGACAGTCTGCTGATGACGCTGGATGAAATGGGCGTTCAGTTGCTGGATGAGGCCAATGTCAAAAAGACTCCCGAAGAAGAGGAATTTGAAGAGCCTGTTCAGATTGGCCCGGAAGACGAGATTGCCGTCGAGGACTTGACGCTCGAAGAAGAGCTGGCCGAGACCGAAGGGCGTAAAATCGACGACCCCGTGCGAATGTACCTGACGCAGATGGGTGAGATTCCGCTGCTGACGCGCGACCAGGAAATCAGCCTGGCCAAGAAGATTGAATTGACGCGCATGGCCTTCCGCCGCAAGGTTCTGGAATGCGATTATTGTGCGCGTACCGCGGTTGAAATCCTTCAGCAGGTGGATGAAGGGGCGCTGCCGTTCGACCGGACGNNCAGCGAAATGCCCGTCCGGACGACGCTGAAAAATCGGATGCCGATGAATCTGGCGACTGTGACTAAGCTGCTGGATAAAAACAGCGGTTATTTTGAGCAGTCTATTGCGGCCAGGACGATTGAAGAAGCCCGCCAGCCGCTCAAGCAGATGCATCGCAATCGCCGCAAGATTGCCACGCTGCTGGAGGAACTGGGTCTGCGTACCAGCCGAATTCAGCCGATGATGAAGAAACTGCAGAGTATCCAGCAGAAGATGCACCAGTTGGAGCAGGTGATTCAGGCCGGCCCCGGCAGAGACTACACCGCCGAAGACATTGATGCGATGCGGCAGGAATTGATGGGGCTTCAGGAACTGGTGCTGGAGACGCCTCGCCTGCTGGACAAACGCCTGCGTGCCATTGAAGCGGTATTCAGCCAGTATGAGCAGGCCAAGCGGGAACTGTCCGGCGGCAACCTGCGTCTGGTCGTGTCGATTGCCAAGAAGTATCGCAACCGCGGCCTGAGTTTTCTGGATATTATTCAGGAAGGCAATACCGGCCTGATGCGTGCGGTCGATAAGTATGAATATCGCCGCGGCTATAAATTCAGCACGTACGCGACATGGTGGATTCGCCAGGCGATTACCCGCGCCATCGCCGACCATGCCCGGACGATTCGTATTCCGGTACACATGATCGAGACGATGAGCAAACTGCGTACCGTCAGCAAAAACCTGATGCAGGAACTGGGTCGGGAAGCCACGCTGGAAGAAATCGCCGAGGTCGCCGGGATGAGCCTGGCCGAGACCCGGCGTGTGATGAAAATCAGCAAGCACCCGTTCAGCCTGGATCGGCCCATCGGCGAAAGCGAGGACAGTTATTTCGGCGACTTCATCGAAGATGAGCGCGCCGAGTCGCCTGTTCAGTCGGCCACCCAGGAAATGCTCAAGGAACGCATCGACCAGGTGCTCAAAACACTGACTTATCGGGAACGCGAAATCATCAAGCTGCGTTACGGTATCGGCGACGGCTATACTTACACCCTTGAAGAAGTTGGGCGAATCTTTAAAGTAACCCGTGAGCGTGTCCGTCAGGTGGAGGCCAAGGCCATCCGCAAGCTTCAGCACCCCGTCCGAGCGCGAAAACTGGAAGGCTTTTTGGATCATAAATCCGTGTAACAACTGGAATTAAAACAAACCCCGACTCATATAATGAGCGGGGTTTTTTGTGCATGGGATACAGTGTTTTTTTCTCGATATTTAGTTGTGGGGTCTGTATAGTATCATTTCTTTAAAATAACGAGAAATGGATAATGAAGAACAATAAAATATATCGTACAGGTATTATACAGATAGCGTTGCTGGCAGGTCTTTGCGGATGGAGTTGGGCCGCTGGGGATTCGCCTCAGAAAGCATCCGAACCAATTGCCTCGATCTGTCTGCAAATCGAGCAGGGGCAATTTGAACAGGCCCAAAAAGCGATCCAGGCGATTTCTCCCGCCACGCCGGAAAGTCAATGGCTGGGTACAGTGATCGGGGATTACCTCAACCTCCAGAAAGAATTGGTCAGCCAGAGGCAATCCGTTTATCAAACCCAGACCCAGCAGGTGTTCGAGCTGCTGGAGCGTTCCGATCCCAATCGCAGTGATAAAGAGGTATTGGATCGATTATTGAAAGCATACGAATATGCCGCGGATGTTACACAAAAACAAGACATCCTGCGTCACCAAAAGGTGAAATCGTTTCTGGAAGGTATCCGTGAAAAAAGCAAGTCGTTCTATGAACAGGAAAAGCTCGTCGAAGCCATGCAGGGCTATGCTTATCTGCGACTGTTCGAACCGAATGATGTCTTTCTTGCACAGGTTAGCGGAGAAGCCGAATCGTTCAGGATTGTATCAGGCGGCTTGAGAAAAAGTGTCTGTCGCGACATCCGCCGATTCGATACCATTCGTCCTGACATCTTTCTGGAAGTTGTGAAAACCCTGGACGGGGGTTATGTAACGCCTCCGGATTACCGGCAGATGACCCAAAAAGCCCTGCAGCGATGTCTGATGCTGGGGCTGGTCTTTCGCGAAAGCAATGCGGAGTTCATGTTTACAGCCGATTCCAGACAGGTGGATGACTGGCGGCTGGAAATCGAATTGCTGATGGAAAAGCACAGGGAACAGACCACTCCTTTAACACGCGAGCAGTTTGAAACGACCTTTCAGTCGGTTTTAACGCACAATCAGAATACCCTGAAACTGCCCGCCGGGGTTATCGTTGAGCAATTTGCAGACGCCGCGCTGAGCGCCCTGGATCCTTATACGGATATTGTCTGGCCGGATAAGGTGGCGGATTTTGAAAAAGAACTGACCGGCAAGTTTTCCGGCGTGGGAATTCAATTGGCCCGCGACGAGAAATATATCAAGGCCGTCAGCATTATCCCGGATTCGCCGGCATGGAAATCCGAGATTCTTGCCGGCGATATGATTATCGCAGTCAATGGGCAAACCACCCAGGATGTTCCGGTTGATTGTGTGGTCAAGCAGATTTCCGGCCCGAAGGATTCCCAGGTAACTCTGACCATTCAGCGGGGGCAGGAGCAGCCCCGGGATATTCAGTTGACGCGAGGCGATATTGTCGTTCCCTCGGTGCAGGGAACCGTGCGAAGCAACGGGGATGCGGCAGGGAATCAGTGGGATTATCTGTTGAATACCGAACTGGGTATCGGCTATATCCAGGTGCAAAGCTTCACCGAAGGTATTTCAAAGAAAACGCTGGATATTCTGACTCAGCTTGAACAAAAAAAGCTGCATGGATTGATTCTGGATTTACGCGGTGACGGCGGGGGACTCCTCAATGAAGCGGCGGAGCTGGCAGGCTNNNCCAGCCGAAACCGCAAAGGGCAGACGGCACTCTGGTCGGCCAAAGGGCAGGGCAAGGGACGTCAATACCCCATCGTTATTTTGATGGATTCGGGCACTGCCAGCGCTGCTGAGATTGTTGCCGGGGCGCTGGGCTGCAAGTTATATGATCGGGCCATTCTGGTGGGAACACGCAGCTACGGCAAAGGCACTGTTCAGGAGATTGTTCAGGGCAAGTGGGATGGCTGCGAATTAAAATATACCACGGCATTTTATTACCTGCCCGATGGAAGCCCGGTCAAAAACCGGTATCAGGCCGAGCGTGAAAACCGGACCGACTGGGG
>DLFY01000288.1:16882-26894 GCA_002482415.1 Phycisphaerales bacterium UBA7708 | reverse complement strand
ATGACCGCCGTCAAACCCTCACGCAAATCCTCGCCGCCGGGCGCCATATCTTTAATCATGTTGGCATTTTTGGCATACGCATTCATCGTTCGCGTCAGCGCCGTCCGGAATCCGGACAAATGCGTACCGCCGTCGATGTTGCGAATGTTATTGGCAAATGCCAGGGCGGTTTCATTGTATCCATCGTTATACAGCATAGCAATTTCACACGCCAGCCCGTCTTCAACATCTTCCTTGCTGAAATACATCACATCACACAGCGGCGTCTTGCCCTCATTGAGATACTGCACAAACGCCTTAATGCCGGTTTCGTAGTGATAGACTTCTTTCCGCTGGCAGCGGTCATCGATAAAGGTAATATGCACGCCGGCATTCAGATAAGCCAGTTCACGGATGCGTTTTTCCANNCCAGCACATCATATTTAAACTCGGTCGTTTCAAAGATTTCATCGTCCGGCAGAAATGTCACGCGCGTTCCACGTTTCGTGGTGGGGCCGACTTCCTGCACAGGCCCGGTCGGTATCCCGCGGCGGCATTCAAAATGATACTGCTTGCCGTTGCGCCAGACTTCCGCTTCGAGCCATTCACTCAGGGCATTGACCGCACTGACGCCGACGCCATGCAGGCCGCCGGAGACTTTATACGCTTTATTATCAAACTTGCCGCCGGCATGAAGCGTCGTCAACACCACTTCCAGCGCGCTCTTTTTGGCCTCGGCATGCATTTCCGTCGGAATACCGACACCGTTATCCTCAATCGAACAACTGCCGTCCACGTGGACATGCACTGTAATGCGGTCACAGCGTCCGGCCAGCGATTCATCGATGGCGTTATCCAGAACTTCATACACCATGTGATGAAGGCCGCCTTCCTGGCGGTTGCCGATATACATATCCGGCCGTTTGCGTACCGCTTCAAGTCCCTCCAGAATCTTGATGCTGCTGGCATCATAAACCTGGGCCTGGGATTGCTGAGTTGTTTCTGTATTTTCCTGCTCTGTCATCTTGTTTTTATCCTGCATCAGCGCATGCCGCGCCTGGCGCTTCTGACTTTGATTCGTATTTCCTTAATTTTCGTTCCCGGGCATATCGCCTGGAGTTTTTCCACAATCTCAGTTTCCATCATCTTCAGCCGGTGCATATACGGCCCGGGTGGTGATTGAATATATAAAATGCCGCGCGTAAACTGATCCGCACGATAGTATTGAGCCAGCTCACTGCCGATAGCCTGTTCAAAAGCCGCCGCCACAGTTCCGCCGCGGCGCAGGCCATCAACATAAACCTTCATATAACTGCCCAGTGCATCACCAAGCTGCTGGGGTCCTTTGGGCGGTTTTTTCTGCCAGGCCGTTGCCGACCGCAAAAGCTGGTCTTCTTGCGATTCGCTCAGTTTCTTCACAAACAAACCGCTCCCGCCGCCGGTTATAAATTCACCGGCATGACAATATACAAAAATCCGCTGCCGCTTTTAAACATGCCCGGACGGTCTGACTGCCCCAGGTGCATCTCAAAATCACTGGATTTGAGCACCCGCAATACATCAATCAGATATTGCGGATTAAACCCGATTTCAATCGGTTCATTTTCATATTCAATCGACATATCAATCTGGGCGTCACCTGTTTCCGGCGCCCGGCTGGTAATGACCATATTATTTTTCTTCAGCGACAGCTTGATGCCTTTGCTGTCATCGCTGGCCAGCAATGCCGCACGACGGACCGCACTTAAAAAAGCGTCCTTGGGCAGCGTCAGCTTCTTGTCATAATCCTTGGGGATAATATCATCGTATTTCGGGAAATTGCCCTCAACCAGATTGGAGCTGATCACGACCGGATCACAGGCAATCGTGATATGATTATCCACAAACCGCAGCGACACGGTTGCTTTATCGCGGGCGGGAATCTTTTCCAGCAGCAGCATCGTCTTGCACGGGGCAATAATCCGTCCTTCGGGTTCACGCGAAGCCTTATCCAGAGGCAGTGTGGATTTTGCCAGCCGGCGTCCATCAGTTGCCACCAGCGACAGCTTTTTGCCGTGCACTTCCCACAAGATACCATTCAGGGCATATCGCGTGCTTTCCTTGGCCGCGGCAAAAACCGTCTGCCCGATGGCTTCCTGCAGGCGGTCCAGGCCGACTTCGATATCGGCGTTGCCATCGAATCCCGGCACTGTCGGATATTGTGTCGGGTCCTGGGTGTAAATCGTGAAAAAGCTGTCGGACCCTTTCAGGTGAGCGGAATTCTCATCGGTCTCCAGTTCGATAACTTCGTCAAAACTTTCACGCACAATCGACGAAAACTTATCCGCCGGCACAACGGCTTCGCCGGCTTTATCCACTTCCACCTGGGTCACCGTATAGGTAATCCCGGCCTCCATATCTGTTGCACACAAACGCACGACATCTTTGTCAGCAACGATTTTCATACACTGCAAAATCGGCTTGGGTGTCCGGCTCGGAATAATCGAAGTCACCAGCGACAAAGCATCCTGTAAAGCAGTCCGATTAAATCGTACTTTCATAAAGCAACCTCCGTTGTTTTTAGCGGCAGTTTATCCTGCTCAATACCTTAAGCGTTCTTTATTCATCAATTGATAAGCCCATAATCTACTCGATTTTAACGGATTTTGCAAAGTCGTTTTAAGTAAGATTTTCAACAAAGCTGTCTGTGACTTTGTGAGAACCAAGTTGGGGTATATTTCAAATATAAGAGTATAAAAATCTTTTTCTTAGTATTTGTTATATGTCC
Source organism: Phycisphaerales bacterium UBA7708 (assembly GCA_002482415.1). Lineage (GTDB taxonomy): Bacteria > Planctomycetota > Phycisphaerae > Sedimentisphaerales > Anaerohalosphaeraceae > Anaeroglomus. The sequence goes on along the minus strand of DLFY01000288.1, from coordinate 24,148 downwards.
AGTGAGTTTGTGAGATTGTTCTTTTTACCCTTCCCTAAAACTATCCATGATAACAAGTTATAATAGAAATCGACGGACAAATAGCTGTGGAAAACCTGTTGGATAGGGTGTTGTGTTTACAGTAAACCGTGTTATCAATACTGATAATGCGATTTTTCTCACAAAAAATCAAACAATCCTGACAGGATAATTCACAGGTTATCCACACACTATCTCACAAGAACACAGGATGTATTACCAGTGAAAATAAATATATTATAGGGCGTTAAATGCAAGAATTTTTAAAAATATTATTCTTTTATGGTCTAAAATAACCAATATTATTTTGAGACCAGCTTGCGATGAACTCGTAAGGCATCCAAAAGACGCCCAATATCCTCTGGTATTGGGGCTGTAAACTCCATCCGTTTTCCTGTGGCCGGATGATTAATTTCAAGTTTCCAGGCATGTAAAGCCGTCCGGCTCAGCAGCGGCTGCTCAATTGCAGACTCCCGATTTTCAATCTGCCAGGGATAAACCACCTTACCGCCATACATATCATCCGCCACAATGGGATGCTTGATATACGACATGTGGACACGGATCTGATGGGTCCGGCCGGTTTTTAAGTCCAGCTCAACCAGAGAATACCCGCGAAAGCGTTCCAGAACACGGTAAAAAGTGACTGCCTGCTTGCCAATATCGGGCCGAATGGAATACTTCTCCCGGATAACAGGGTGAACACCCAGAGGCACATCAATACAATCCCCATCCAGTTCCGGCGCCCCATGGACCACCGCCAGATATGTCTTTTTATTGGTGCGTTCCGCAAATTGACGGGACAGTTTCCAATGAGCCGTATCATTTTTGGCGACAATAATCACACCCGTGGTATGACGGTCCAGACGATGTACGATGCCCGGACGATAATCGGCAAATCCAGCCGACAAATTATTCTTAAAATGATAGACCAGTGCATTTACCAGCGTGCCGCATTTATACCCGCGTGCCGGATGCACAATCAAATCCGCCTGTTTATTCACAACAACAACATCATCATCTTCATAAATAATATGCAGCGGGATATCCTCGGGAATCAGCTCTCGCAGCTCCCGCGGCGGTAAAATTAAATCAATCTGATCGCCCGGATTGAGTTTATAGCTGGGCTTGGCGGGGTGCCCATTAATATTAACCCCCTGCTCCTTAATTAATTGCTGCAGTTTGGTCCGGCTGAAATTGCTGAAACGCCCCGTCAAATACTGGTCCAGCCGCCTGAACTTGAGATTCTGACCGACGCGAAAACAAAGCTGCTGGCCGGCCAACTCCTCGGTTTCGGAGTCCTGAGGCAGGGCTTCTTCATCCAGAGGGATATCCTCTTGCGATTCTGTGGGCAGATTGTCTTCCTGCGGCCCGACAGGGTCTTTGGACGGCTTTTTAGACGACATGGCTGGGATTATTTGGTTTCTGTCTGAGGCTGTTCAGCAGGAGCGCCATCTGTGGCGGCGGGAATTTCCACCTTCAAAGAGTCGCCAGATGCTGCCTGAATGGCGGGAGCAGTCGATTCCGGCGTGGCCGGCAGAATCTGAACCTGCGGCTGAATCACCGCGGGCTGTTCCTTGGGTTTATCCACGAACGTGTATTTGACATTATTATCCGCCATTTTCTGGATGCGTTCCTGAGCCAGCACAGCAACCGGTGTACCCGTGTAAGCAGCCTCATTGGCTATCTTCTGATAGATATCCCTGGCCTGGTCAAGCTGCCCAAGCTCTTCAGAGCAGAGCCCCTGACCAAACAGGGCCATCGCCTTGATGACAGGCATTTCGGCTTTACTGAAGGCTTTCTGATAAGATTCCTGCGCCTGCTTAATCTGTGAGGAAACCACATCTTCGGCAGCCAGTTCTTTGCGGTAAAGCAAGTCCGCGCGAAGAGCCTGACCGCGTTTAATCAGGGTAATGGCCGCCAAATCGCCATTGGGGGCTTTATCAGCCTCTTTTTCCAGATTATTGGCTGCCACCAGCAGATTGCTGACCGCATCCGCGGCAGTTGCATCCTGGAGTTGACGCAATGTGGACAACTTGCTTACTTCCAATTGCTCCAGAACACTGGACACCTCCGCCTGAACCTTCGCATCCGATTCCGCACGCCACCGATTCAGGATCGGCCAACTGATCAGCCCCACGATAATCAGACAAACACCAATAATCTGGTTGCGGTATTCTTTCATCAGTCCCGGCAGCTTGCCAATCCACTCCGCCAGTTCATTAGTCATCAGCTCGTGACGTTCTTTTGAATCCATATCCATGTCCTTTGTTTTGGGCCGATTATCGGCATCTTTATTCCCGACACAATTAGTTCACAATAAGTTAAGATGTATCATTATAGAAAGTTTAGTTTTATCTTGCAACAGGACTTTGCCGACAGTACAGTTTTGCAAACAGATTTTTCATGATGATTTTACCAGAATGGAAGGTTGTATGAGACATTTTATTACAGCAATGATACTGGTTAGCTCGTTGGGGACACAATTTGTTTCCGGAGCAACCCCCCCTGCAAACTGGGATTCTTCCCGCTACATCCTTGTTGATGAAGTCAAGCCGGAGATGGAGGCGTATTGTCTGACTGTCTTTGAAGGCGATAAAGTGGAGAGATTTCCACTAAAAATCCTCAGTGTGGTCAAACAGGCTAATCCCGCCCGACACATGATCCTGGTGATTGGTACCGATGAGCGTTTCAAACATGTCGGCTCGGTCCACGGTTGTTCAGGCTCACCGGTATATATTGACGGCCGCATGGCTGGAGCTTTGGCTGCAGGCTGGGATGGTTCTATCGACCCCCTGTATCTGGTTACGCCAATTGAGTATATGCTGGCTATTGGTGAAGGCAAAGAAAAACCGGTAACACAAGCTAATACAACAAGTTACGTTGAATTGGCGGCCCCCCTTAATCTGGACGCCATCGCAGAAAAAGCGATGGCCGACTGGGCGCGCACAACGTCAAACAATCCCAAAATGCCGCTGGTAACCAATTTATCACCCCAGGCCTGCAGTCAGCTTTCGGAGACGTTTGCCTCTGCCGGCTGGATGCCTTTGCAGGCCGGCGACCTGGCTCAGTCCGGCGATAGCTCTCAGATGAAGTCCACTTTCGAGCCAGGCGGCGTCCTGATCCTGCCTTTGTGTTCCGGGGATATTCGCATGGCTGTAACCGGCACAGTCACCGAGGTCGTTGGGGATAAAGTCTATGGTTTTGGCCACCCGTTTAACGGTATCGGTGCTGTTGAACTGCCGATGGCCGCCGGAAAAATCCATACCGTGATTGCCACGCGTGATAGTTCCTTCAAGCTGGGTTCGGCAGGCGAAGTGGCCGGAACTCTGCGTTATGACCAGGAATGCGGCGTGGTCGGGTATGCCGGGCCGATTCCCAAACTCATCGATATTACCGTCAATGTCAAACGGTTTGATGACCCCCAGAATAGGACCCTCCGCTGCAAAGTCGTCCGGGACCGCAGTCTGACGCCCCGTGTTCTGCGCTCGGTGGTCATCGGCGCGGCGCTCTTTCAGGGTGATCTGCCCCAGGAACATGCCGTTTCATACCATTATAACGTGCTGCTTGAAAATGGCCGCACCATCGAGTTCAAAGGGATCTCTTCCGGCAACTCGGTAGCTGCTCCCGCCGCAGAACTGATGTCGCTGGCCGCGGCGCTGATGAACAATCCCTTCCAGCAGATGCCCCCGGACAAAATCACCCTCGATATCGAAATCACCCCCAAGAATCTGGCGGTGTCACTGTGGGATGCCAGATTGTCCGACAATGTCGTCAAGCCCGGCCAGACGGTCACGATTCAGGCCGCCCTCAAAGGCTTCCGTTCCGAGCCGATTCCATTCACTATTGAGCTGCCCATCCCACAGGATTGTCCCGACGGCAAATATCAGCTTCAGATCCTTGGCTCGGATGCGTACCAGTCTTTCCTGAGTAAAACCGCTCCGCAGCGGTTCACAGCGGTTGATGCACAGAGCCTTCTGGATGGATTCAACAGGATTCTCAATATCCCGCAGGATCGCCTGTATGCGTGTCTGGCGATTTCGCAATCGGGCCTTGCCGTACGCAATACCGAATTGCCTAACCTGCCGGCCACCAAGATGATGGTTCTGGCCGATGCCAAACGCATCCAGCCCATAAGCCCCTATACCAATTTCATCGAAACCAGCATTCAAACCGGCCTGATTGCTTCAGGCTCGGCTTCCATAGAATTCACCGTGGATAAAAATAAATAAGGAATCATCATGTACACGATTAAAAAAATCAGTCTCGTATCCATTACAGCGCTCCTTGTCGTATCCAGTGCGGCTTCCGCAGTGACTTCCGTCATTGTCCGCCACAAAACCAGCGACGACCTGCTCAAAGGCACCACCGATGCGGTGGTGGTGGACTCCGAAGGCGAAATCCGGCTGGCCCCCAAAACAGAAGCCCTCAATTTTGCGGGCCTGCTCAATGACATCTGGAGTGTCAACACCGTCTTATCGGACAAAGCCGGCACGTTGTATTTCGGCACCAGCCCCGCCGGCAAAATCGTCCGCTTCCGCGACGGCAAGGCTGACCTGCTGTATCCCAAGCAGCCTGAACCTGCTGCACAGCCGGAAACCGCCGATCCTGCCGCAGTCCAGCAAAGCCCGCAGCCCAATGAGCATGTCTATGCCCTGGCGCTCGATGTTGCCGGACGTGTCCTGGCTGGAGTCAGCGGCGAAAAAGGCAAACTCCTCCGCATTGCAAACGGCACCGAGACCGTCTTTGAAAATGAAAAAGTTCAGTACATCTTTGCGATTCTCCTGGATAAAGACAATAACATCTATCTGGCCACCGGCCCCAACGGCCAAATCTGGCAGCTTGATGCATTTGCCCAGAACCCCCGGCTGGTCTGCGAATTGAAAGACAAAAACGTCTTATCAATGGCCTTCGGCGCCGACGGCTCTCTCTTTGCAGGCTCCGACACCCGCGGCATCGTGTATCGCATTCAGCCCGCCACGGGGCAATACACCGTTCTGTTTGATAGCGATCAAGATGAAATTACCGCCCTGCGTGTCGCCGCTGATGGCTTCATCTATGCCGCCGCGACCAGCGCCAATGTCGCCAACCAGCAGCTCCAGGCCGGGACCTCTCTCAAAAAAGCCCCCGGCAAGCCCGATGCCCCCGCCTCGGGCAGCCCTGCTCCTACCGACGGCGGTCTGAATCTCAAGACCCCCGCCACCGACGAACAGAAAAATCAGCCCGCACAGCCCCAGCAGCAGGCCCCCAAGGCCCCCGCTCCCAAGTCGGCAGGCTTTGTCTATAAAATTTCGCCGGAGGGNNGTTTGTCACCGCTATCTTCACCGAGCCGGCGGTTTTTTATACCCTGCTGGATAAAAACGATAAGCTCTTGCTCGGTGTCGGTCCCAAAGCCAAGCTGTTCTCTATTGACCCGGTGTCCGAACAGCGTCTGGTTGTCTATGAAAACAAAACCAGTTCACAGATTACGGCCTCTGCCGTGGATGGCAAGGATGTGATTCTGGCACTGGCTAATCCTGCATCCGTCGTCCGCCTCAGCGATGCCCTGAGCCGTAAAGGCACTTACACCTCCGACCTTATCGATGCCGGTCAGCCCGCCCGCTGGGGCAAGATTCAGCTTGATGCCGACATCCCCGACGGCTGCAAGGTTCTGCTGTCGGTCCGCTCCGGCAATGTCAAAGACCCCAACGACTCGACGTTCTCTGCATGGTCACAGGATACCGCCGTTACGGCCCCTGTGGATGCTGCCTGTCCGGTTGGACGTTTCTGTCAGTATCGTCTGACATTCCAGTCCAATGACGATGCCGCAACGCCGGTCGTCCGCGAAGTCGCCGTCGCCCAGGTCATCCCCAATCTCGCCCCGCGCGTGCAGGCGGTTACCGCACAAAAAGCCGATAAGCAGAAGCCCTTTGCCCTGCTCATCCAGACCCGCGCCGAAGACGACAATAAAGACCCGCTCGAATATACTATCGAGATGCGCAGGCTCGGCCGCAGCAATTGGATTCTCATCAAGGACAAACTCGATCAGCCCAAGTACGAATGGGATACCCGCACCGTGGAAGACGGCCGCTATGAAATCCGCGTAACCGTCTCCGACCGCCTCGGCAATAATGAGGTCTCGGCTCTCACCGCCTCGCGCATCTGTGACCCCATTATCATCGACAACGCCGCCCCGGCAGTCAAAAACGACAACCTGACCATCGAAGGTACTGTTGCCAAGCTGACCCTGTCGGTCGTGGATGAACTGTCCGTCATCGGCAAGGTTCAATACACCATCAACAGCGACACCGCATGGAAGTCCAGCCTGCCCGATGATGGCGTCTATGATACCACCGATGAACAGGTCACCATCATTGTCTCCGAGCTTAAAAAAGGCAGCCATGTCCTGGCCGTCAGTGTCGCCGATGATCTGGGCAACACCGCATATAAGACCTGGCAAATAAACATCGATTAAAACGGCAAATCTTATGCAAAACAAAAGCCCGCAGCGTATTGCTGTGGGCTTTTTTATTGAAGGACACAAGTTGGGTCGGAATTTACACTGCGTTCGTGTAGATCTTGTGTCTTCTGAGGCTGTTGTTATGCCTGTTAAAATTTCGAGGCTATACACGGCTGTCCAACCGTGTGGAACTTCCTTAAAAACTGAAACATCCGCCCTGAACACACCCCTAAATCTTCATGCGACCATTTGGGGTTTCGCATCAAGGGGTTAAACCCCGGCGTCATCTCAGCCATCAGCCAGTCGTTGGGCCGGAAGCCCATCGTCCAGTCGTGAAATTGCCGGTTATGAATCGGTTCCAGAAGCAGAATAGACGTGTCTTTATATCGACAATCCCCGCAAATACCCTCATATACCTCCTGTACCAGGCTTTGCGGTCCTTCGAGCACCCCCACAAATATTTGCTCGTGATAAAGCAGAATCCCCGTAATACCCATCGAACGGTACCGCGGCCGCTTCGTCAAAAGCAAATCAATAAGCTCATCGTCAGTGAATGACTTTGCCTCAGAACTGACATACATCAGGCAAATCAATTGTTCGGTGGTAAATGCATCCATTTGTTNNNNGAATTTTCCAGAGAGCCCTGGTACGGATATCAACAGTGCCCGGCTATTGCTTTCGCTCCATCATTGATGGCCTCATACCATTGTTTGATATCGTAAAGCATCCTCAATAGACTTTAGCTATTCCATTATTTTTCACCGCAAAATGGCATGTAGAATGAAAATTCAGTAAAAATACGGATATAT
>DLFY01000288.1:0-16865 GCA_002482415.1 Phycisphaerales bacterium UBA7708 | reverse complement strand
CAAATCTATACAAGAGTTTTCTTACAATTTTGTCACGCTTTGCAGTAAAGTAATTCTGAATGATTAGGGGTTGAAAATAAACGATAGAAATTGTAGGATATGTCTATGGAAAACACTTTATATACCGATCCTGGATGAAATTGTCTGCCCAAGGCGTTGAACAGGCAACGAATTAAAAAATACAAAATGCAAATAGCCAGTTGTATTAATCACATTAACAACAAATGAACAAGATTCGATTTATCTATAAAATTTTGGTCAGTCCAAATGTTCGAAAATGTATGATTTGGTACACTAAGGCACTGCTTGCAGTTTTCAAGAATCACGACTACCCCAGAGGGATCAAATATTACAGAGCCATTCTGATGAATGGGGCGATGTCAAGCGCAGAAAGTGTTGTGTATTCCTGTTTAGGACAGGCCTACTTCTGGAATAAAGACTTTGAAAAAGCGGAAACCGCTTTATTTAAAGCATTGAAAATCAATATGAAAAGAAATTATCACAGCTCTGAGGTGTATGAGTTTATGGGGTATATCGCACTTAAAAAGAAAGAGTATCGTGAAGCACTGATGTATTTCGACAAGGCCGTGCAATACCACAAAAAAGGGAGATATAATAAGCTTTGCTATGAATTAGAGACCCCTGAACTGAAAGAAAGATTAGAATCGCAAAAGAATGAACTGCCGTTTCTGACGGCATATGCCAAACAAATCATGGGAAAACAGAAATGCAATACGGGTGAAAACCATTATAATCAAGACATCTAAATTGAGACAAAACCAGAAATTTGAAAGGAGACGATATGGACTACTTGAAAAACATGCTGCTGTGGGGCGTGGTGATGGTGCTGGTGGTGGCTGGTATGGCCGCAGCGGCGGGTGAGGCGGGGGCCGGGCCGGTGCCGATTATCTTTGATACGGATATGGGCAATGATATCGACGATGCCCTGGCGCTGGGGCTGATTCATACGCTGCAGACCCGGGGGGAATGCAGGCTGCTGGCGGTGACGCTGAGCAAGGACAACACCTGGGCGGGGCCGTTTGTGGATATGGTTAATACTTTTTACGGCCGGGGAGAAATTCCGGTTGGGGTTGTTCGCGGCGGCGTGACGCCCGAGGACGGCTCATACCTGCGGCAGACCCTGGAGACCAAAGCTCCCGGCGGGCAGCCGGCGTTTACATACGACCTGAAAAAGGGTGAGGATGCCCCGGATGCAGTAACAGTCCTGCGGCAGGCGCTGGCCGGACAGGCCGACCAGTCGGTGGTCATGGTGCAGGTGGGATTTTCGACCAACCTGGCTCGGCTGCTGGACAGCAAACCCGATACGGCCAGCACGCTGTCGGGGATGGATCTGGTCAGGCACAAGGTGCGGCTGCTGTCGCTGATGGGCGGGGCATTTGTGGAAAAAGACGGCAAACCGGGGCGGGAATACAATATAATTATGGATATTCCATCGGCAAAAAAGCTGTTCGAGGAATGGCCGGGGGAGATTGTGGCCAGCGGCTTTGAAATTGGCGAGGCCATTTTGTACCCGGCCCAGAGCATTAGCCTGGATTATCGCTATGTCCCACAGCATCCGCTGCGGGTGGCGTATGAATCGTATATGAATTTCCCCTATGACCGGCCGACGTGGGATCTGACCAGTGTGCTGTATGCGGTCCGGCCGGAGCGGAAGTATTTTGGCCTTTCGCCTGCAGGTCAGATCATCGTGGAGCCGGATAGCGGTGTGACACGATTTATCGAAAAAGCGGATGGAAAACACCGGTATTTGCGTGCCGATGACCAGCAATGCAGGCGCGTGGCAGAGCTATTTACGCATCTATGCAGCCAGCCGCCGAGCGGTTTCAAGGGTACTGATGTCGCCAAATAATCTCCTGCTTTTTTGACTTGCAATCCCGGTTTTGCTACAATATACCCCAGTTGCTGGGTGGGGAAGTTGTGTGATGTGAGAGGAGAATAACGATGAGAATGATAGGTTTGGCCGGGATTATTGGGATTGTACTGCTGAGCGGAATGGCGTATGGAAATCTGCTGGGCAAATACTATGCGGGGGTCAATATTGATGTGGATGGCATTCTTCAGACACAGGGATTGACCGAACGATTCCAACGGGTGGATGCCAATATTGATTACTGGAACGGCAGCGCCTATTATATGTGGGCGCCGATTTCCGGACAATGGGATAACTATACGGTCGAATGGACGGGGTATATCAGGATTGACGTCCCGGGAGAGTATGGTTTTGGAACCATTTCCGATGATGGTTCGCAAGTCTGGATTGATGGGCAGTTGATTGTTGATAACGGCGAGGGCCAGTGGTACGACTGGGAGGATAATATGGGGGAAAATGAGCCCGGCGAACCGAATCAGCCGGTGTATCTCAACGAAGGGTACCATGCCATCATGGTGCGATTTTATGAAGGGCCCAGCTATGACGGCATTGAGCTGTGGTGGCTACTGCCAAACAGCGGGCCGTCGGATATTCCATATTACGGCACGACCTTTCACGGCACCCCGCCGACCTATAATCCCAATACCAACTGGGCGATTGTGCCTGCATCGGTATTAATGATAACCGAACCCTGTGCGATGGATTTGTACTCGGATGGCGTGATTAATCTGCGTGATTTTGCAATTCTGGCCTCAGAGTGGCAGACGCTGACGCCGGTGGTTGGGGATTTGACCGGGGACGGCAAGGTGGACATGGAGGATTTGGCGCTGTTTGTTATGTTCTGGCTTGAGCCCTGTTTTGTATCTTAATTCCATGAAGTAACGTCTATATCCATGTATCGGGCATGATTATTTCCTGCGACGGGAAAAAACACAACCGAGGCAGGGATGTTTTTGCGCGCCCAGACGGGGCAATGGCATCGCATTTTGGGAGTATTGACCATGAAAACAGCGGTTCGAATCGTAGCGGGATTGTGGCTGGTTCTGACGGCGGCAGGCTTGGCGGGACAGGAAGCGGAACGGACTCCCTACGGGGTGTGTGCCCATGTGTCGCGGTCCAGCGATCACAAGCTGGCCGAGCAGGAATTCCCATTGATGCGGGCGGCAGGGATTCGGTGGGTGCGGACGGACTTTGACTGGACGACGGTGCAACATCAGGCCGGCGGGCCGTGGGATTATACGATGTTTGACGAAACACTGCGCAAGGCGGAGGCGGCAGGGATTACGATTCTGCCGATTCTGGCGTATGATGTGGCGTGGGCGCGCCCGGCGTACCAGCACCTGGACTTATGGCGGGAGTACGTACGGAACATGGTCAGCCGGTACAAGGGACGGCTGATGTATTGGGAGGTGTGGAACGAGCCGGACCTGGAGCAATTCTGGAAAGAAAAGCCCGACCCGGCCAACTATACAACGCTGCTGAAAGCGGCTTATGAGGAAATCAAGGCGGCGGACCCCGAGGCAAAGGTGCTGCTGGGCGGACTGTCCGGGATACCATTTGAATTTATCGAGGGAATTTATAAAGCCGGCGGCAAGGGATATTTTGATATCATGAATGTGCACCCGTATCGCTATCCGAAGACGCCGGAGGGAGCACCGATGAAAGACGATCTGGCGAAGCTGCGGCAATTGATGGCACAATACGGCGATGGCGACAAACGGATTTGGATCACCGAGATCGGCTGGCCGACACATCGGAACAATTCCCAACTGCTGGGCGATATCGTGCGTGCGGGATTGAAGGCTGTAAATGCCCAGAAAACCAACTGGACGCTGGCGGTGTTTGACGACCCGGGATATGTAATGCGGGTGCCGCTGTCGGACGAAGCATTGCAGGAGATGCTGCCGGGCGGGGGCACGGTCGTTCGGCTGAAGATGGCGGACATGGAGCGACTGAGTCCGGCAAAATATGATGCCCTGCTGCTGCCGCTGGAGGAGGCGTTTCCCACCGACTGGTTTGATGTGATGGAATCCTATGTACGAGACGGCGGGATTCTGATTTTAGGCCAGGGCGTGCCGCTGTATTTTACCATCAAACGCGGTGAGGATGGGCGCTGGGTGCAGGGTGATGCCGGAGAATCGTACCGCCAGCGGCTGCATATCGGGTGGGAGGCATGGTGGACGCGACAGGGAGTACCCAAATCGATTGCACAGTTAAAAGCGCCGGACGAGTTGGCCGGACAGATTCGAATAACCAAAGAAGCTCCGGAGGCCACGAGATTTCTGACCGATGCCAAATTAAAGCCGCAGGATCGATTTATTCCGCTGCTGCAGGCAGTCGAAAGCGATTATGTCGGGACGGCCGCGGCGGTGTTTGATCTGAACAGCGACATGAAAGGGGCGGTGATTGTTTCGTCCCTGCAGGCGGAATATCGCGGCGTGCTGGAAGACCAGCAGGCCCTGATGCTGGCGCGGGCGTACTTGATTGCACTGCACAGCGGCGTCGAGAGGATGTTCTGGTACAATTTCCGGGCGTTCGAGAATAATCCATTCTATAACGAGGATCATTTTGGGATGGTGCATCGGGACTTGTCGGCCAAGCCGGCGTACCGCGCGATGTTGGCATTGAACAGGGCGAGGCCTGCCGGTTCGGAGGTATTGAGTGATGTGCGGCAAAACGGGACGGTGTTCATGCCGACTTGGAAGCGGCCGGATGGAAAGATCGTTTGGGCGGCCTGGAATGTCGGGCCGGCCAGAGAGATGACGCTGAAGATACAGGGTGAAATTGCAGAGGCGTTTGATGTCTTTGGCGAAATGATCTCGATTCAAGCGACCGACGGCGTGATTAAATTAACCGTTACGGATCGACCGGTTTATATTGTCGGCCCGCAGCAAATTGAGCCGTAAAGATTTATCGGAGACGACCGAAGTCTAAGGTTTTATTGCTTGCGGCGGAGTCGGAAACCATCGAAGCAGTTGGGCGGCAACAAGGTCGTGGCCTTTACGGTTGGGGTGATTGCCCTGCGACATCAGGTCCTGGAGTTTTCCGCCGGAAGCGACGTAGCGTTTGAATTCGGTCAGACTGTCCACTAATCCAGTGTTATATTCCGCTGCCAGTCGGCGGATTTGTTCCGCATGCTGGTTAAGCGGGTCGCTGGGGTCATCAAGTCTGGCGGCGACATCGGCAGTTGGAGTCAGCAGAATCACGGGGATGTCTGCTTTTTGGGCCAGTTCAATCATCTGCCGCCAGGCTTTTTCGGCGCGGACCAGACCCAGCGGTCGGTCGTTGAGGGCGTAATCGATCAATAGGATATCCGGGCGGTGTGTGAGGACATCTTTTTCAAAGCGCACGGCGCCCTGTTCGGAATTCTCGCCGCCGATGGCGGTCACGATGACATTGACCACGGCGAAAGGATACCGTTCCTTAAGGCCGACATGGAGCAGATGAGGATAAGCATTGAAGGTATCGACGACAGGAGTTTTGAAATAGCCGGACGGGACGCTGTGGCCGTGACAAACGATATTGATAGTCCGGTTGGCCGGCCATTGCTTCTGCAGTTCGGCGACAACACCGGCCAGATACGTATTGGGATCAGCGGCACATCGAGATTCAGTTTGGCCCGAGGCATGAAACATCAGCGTGGATATAAACAGACTGCAACTCAATAATAAGATCGCGAGGGATTTCATAAATACTCCGTTATTCATGTGGCGGTTTGCGGGTGATGAGCGAATAGCTGCGCGGGTACTCATCGGGCGTGGGGCTGATTTTGCGAATTTCGATGAGGCGGAATGCATCAGTGACACCGGGCAGCGTGTATGAATAGGTGTGAGAAAGTTTGCCGCCAAGAGTTGCAATGGATTTTTCCGCAGCGGTGCACTCGAGGTCGCTATCCGGGCCTTTGAAGGCCAGCATCGCCCCGCCGACCTTGACTAATCCCAGCGAAATTTCAGCCAGCACGCGCAGGTCGGCAACGGCGCGGGCCAGTGCCGCATCGAATTGCTGACGATAATGCGGCTCGTGAGCGACATCTTCGGCACGGCCATGCAGGACAGTCAATGTCTTGAGACCCAGTTGGGCGGCGACTTTTTGCTGGAAATGCACCTTTTTGCCGGTGGCTTCGATGGATACAAACTGCCAGCCCGGCCGGACGATGGCCAGCGGCAACGAAGGAAACCCGGCACCGGAGCCGACATCAACCACAGAAAAACGCTCGCGGCCGGCAGCCATCGCATCCAGAATCGGCAGCACCGCCAGGGAATCGAGAAAATGCCGGATGCGCACCTGCTGCGGGTCGGTAATCCGCGTCAGGTTGGTATGCTTATTTTCTTCAGCCAGCAGTTCGGCCAGGGCATCAAACGCCTGCTGATGCCCTGCCAGCAGAGCTTCCAATATATCAATATGAAGTGTTTGCGATTTCGCCATGAATTCTTTAGGGGTTTTTCGCTTTTAAATCTTTCGAAGTGGCAAGAGCAATGACCCGGCCCTGATCGCCGACGGCATTATAAAAATGATAGACTATACCATCGTGTTTAATGACCCAGGGCTTGTGAGCGTACTGCTTATCCCATGGCTCGGATGGCTCCACCAGATGCGGCCCCTGCCACTGAGTCCAGTTGGCCAGATCATAAGAACAGGCAAACGTATCAAAGGCATCAGGTTTCCAAAACGCCCCGAAATAAAACATCACCCAGACGTCACCGATACGAACCACCTGCGGGTCGCCGGTAATGCCGGCCTGCTTATCCAATCCATTGGCGACGACCGCATCCCCGCCATAGCGTTTCCAGGTCAGCATATCGCTGGAGACAGCCATCCCGATCTTCTCATAGCCGCCTTTGATCTTGCCGTTATAAAACATGACAAAGGGATAGCCCAGCGCCTGGTCCTTGTCGCGGATGATATTGCTTTTGTACAATGTCACCCGTTCGAAATCGCGAACATCGGGCTGGGTCGTGCTCAGAACCGGCTCAGGCAGTCGCTGCCATGCGTGCGGTGTGCCCGGATTCTGTGAGGTATAGGCAATCCCGACAGCCAGCGGGTCGGTCTCGTAACCTTTCAGGGCCCCGCCGATGTAAGACATCCAGTACTTGCCGTCATAGTGTTCGAGGGCATAACTGCCGCCCCAGGTGGTATCCTGCAGAGCAATATAGCCGGCCTTCTGCACAGCATCCCAGGTGCCTTCATTGAAGCTCAGCACTTTTCCCAGCGGCTTCCAGTTCAGCAGGTCCGTACTTTCGGCAATGGCCGTCTCGTAGCCGGTACCGTCGAAAATAATATAGATCATATACCAGGTGTCGTTGTGCCGGAACACGCTGGGACAGTCCACCTTCTTGCCTTCGTCTCCGCGCAGAACAACACCATATTTATACGGCGTCTTGACCTCATCATAAATCTGATGCATCACACGTTCAGGCACCGGCCCGGCATGCGGGGCAAGAATGGTCCTCTCTGCGTCATTTGCAGCTATACTTTGCGCAGCAAGCACCTGCATCACNNACAGCAGCAGCGCAAGACAGAACATTACACGCCGTCTGATTTTACCCATCGATTGATTGAATGGAATCCAAAGCGTTCTCACTCGTTGGTTCCTTTCATTTGAATTCCAAACCGAGCTTAACTGTTCTGCCCGCAGCATTTTTTGTATTTCTTGCCGCTGCCGCACGGACAGGGATCATTGCGGCCAACCTGCGGCTTGTCGTGGCGGATCGTTTTGACGGTTTGTTCGCCCTGCGGGGCCATCGCCGCGGCACGCTGACGCTGGGCAGCCTCGAACTGGCCGGTCTGGTCGTGGCTGGTGCGGCTGACCTGATAGACGCTTCGCGCCCGTTCGCCGGCCTGCAGGCGGACCTTGAAGATGATGTCGGTCACGCGCTCGGCGATGCCGTTGAGCATCTGGGTGAACATCTTGTAGCCTTCGTGCTTGTATTCGATCTTCGGGTCTTTTTCGGCATAAGCCCGCAGCATAATGCTTTCCTTGAGATGGTCCATCGCATAAAGATGGTCCTTCCAGGCGACATCGAATATCTGGATAAGCACATAGCGCTCGAGGTTGCTCAGCTCGCTGCGCATGAATTCGCGTCCGACGGCCAGCAGTTTTTCCTGTGCTTTGGCTGCATCAGCCAGCTCGGCCAGCGGAATCTCCACGCCGAAGCGTTCCCTGGCAAACTGCGCCTTTCGGTCGGGTGTTTCTTTGGCGTATTGCTCGACCTGTGCGGCCAGCCGACTTTCACGCCAGCTTCGGCTTTCTTCCAGCAGAAGGTGGTAGATCGCCTCCGGCTTCATTTCGGTCAGCCGTTCGGCGGTCAGGCTGGTCTGATATTTATGATTGGCCCAGTCGGCCAGCGAGTTAAAGGCGTACGCATTAGGCCCCTGCTGCCCGAAGACCATGCTCATTGCAAATTCAACCGGGTATTCGATTTCACGTTGTCTGTATTTATCTTCGATGGCGGCCAGCAGTCTCTGATGGACACCCGGAATGGGTTTATCCTTCAGCTCGGCAGGATTGATCTGGATGGCAAATTTCGCCCCCGCCCACTGAGCAAACGTCCGCACGGCAAAATCTTCCGAGAGAAAATCCTTCAGCCGTGACAAGTCTTTTTTATCGACCAGCCCGCAGGCCGCCTCAATCAGCAGATGCTCAATCTCATCGGCCTTCATCTGTTTGAGCTTGGAGGCCGAGACGCTGACCTGGAAGGCACTCATCGCCCAGCGGGTCAGTTCACTGATATTCCATGTGTTCGGGTCTTCGTAATCTTCGAGGTATTCCCCGAGCGAGACGGAAATGGTGTTTTCGATGCCTTTTTTGGCTTCCTCGCGCAGCATCTCTTCAATGTATTCGGCTTCCTGCCCGCGGATGCGGCGCATCTCGAGGTCCACACCAAATTCGGTCTTGGCCCATTCGATGATGCACTGACAGGGATACTCGGGGTTGAGAATCGTCTTGCAGGCCTGTTCGGAAACCTGGCGGAGCATTTCTTCGATGACGCCGCGAAGGTCTTTGCCGGCCAGAATATTCCGGCGGCGGGTATAGAAAATCTTGCGCTGGTAATCCATCACCTCATCATATTCAAGCAGGCTCTTGCGAATTTCGAAGTTGCGCTGCTCGACTTTTTTCTGAGCCTTGGCAATCCCGCGGCTGATGCTGGGGTGATAAATCGGCTCGCCTTCCTGCCAGCCGATCATCGACAGCGCCTTGACCGTCCATTCCGGAGCGAAGATGCTCATCAGGTCGTCGTCGAACGACAGGAAGAAAACGCTGCTGCCCGGGTCGCCCTGACGGCCGGTACGACCGCGAAGCTGATTATCGATGCGGCGGGCTTCATGACGCTCGGTGCCGACGACGTGCAGACCGCCCAGTTCCTTGACGCCGGGGCCGAGTTTGATGTCGGTGCCGCGGCCGGCCANNGCCATGTTGGTGGCGATGGTGACATTGCCCCGCATGGAGCCGTCACGGGCGGCATGCTGATAGCCGGCCTTTTCGACGATGAGAGCTTCGCGGGCGTGCTG
This sequence comes from Phycisphaerales bacterium UBA7708, assembly GCA_002482415.1. Lineage (GTDB taxonomy): Bacteria > Planctomycetota > Phycisphaerae > Sedimentisphaerales > Anaerohalosphaeraceae > Anaeroglomus. The sequence goes on along the minus strand of DLFY01000288.1, from coordinate 7,465 downwards.
CTTGGCGTTAAGCACTTCGTGTTCGAGTCCATAGCGGCGGGTCAGGGCCTGCGAGAGGACCTCGCTTTTTTCGACGCTGGTGGTGCCGACCAGAACGGGCCTGCCGGCAACGCTGGTATTGTTGATTTCATCGACCAGCGCAATGAACTTTTCGCGGACAGTCTTGAAGATCATATCGTCACGGTCATCCCGGACGCACGGGCGATTGGTGGGAATCGTGACCACGTCGAGTTTATAGATATTCATAAACTCTTCGGCCTCGGTCGAGGCGGTACCGGTCATGCCGGCGATTTTTTCATAAAGCTTGAAGAAATTCTGCAGCGTAATCGTTGCCAGCGTCTGGGTTTCTTCCTTAACCTGAACGCCTTCCTTGGCTTCGACGGCCTGATGCAGACCATCGGACCACTGACGGCCATGCATGAGACGTCCGGTGAATTCATCAACGATAATTACCTTGCCGTCCATGACGACGTATTCTTTTTCCTTTTCATAGACCACATGCGCCCGCAGGGCCTGTTCCAGCAAATGCGGCCAGTCCATATTCGAGCCGGTAAAAAACGATCCGACGCCGGCGATATCCTGGGCCTTGCCGATACCGTTATGCGTCAGGTGTGCGGCCTTGCGATCGTATTCGACTTCATAATATTGAGTCATCGTTTCGAGGCGGGCCTTGTCTTCATCGATTTGCTTGAGGGTCTGGTCGATAAACCGCTGGGCCTTTTCCATACGCTCGCTGTCTTTGGCCTGCTTGGCCTCGGCCAGTTCACCCTTGGCATTGGCGACAGCCTTTTCCGCTTCGTCGGTGGCCTTTTTGAGGCGGTCATAGGAGCTTTGCAGGCTGATGATCTGACGGGCAACGGCGTCGGCTTTTTTATAGCGGGTGACATCGTCCTGGGCCGGGCCGGAAATAATCAGCGGCGTGCGGGCCTCATCAATCAGAATCGAGTCCACTTCGTCGATGATCGCGTATTCAAGCGGCCCCTGCACCATCTGCGCCAGCGACGATTTCATATTGTCGCGGAGATAATCGAAACCGAATTCGTTGTTGGTGCCGTAGGTAATGTCGCATTGATATTGAGCACGGCGTTCTTCGCCGATGGTATCCATATCCGACTGAATCGCCCCGACCGTCAGGCCCAGCGCCCGATACACTGGTCCCATCCACTCCGCGTCGCGCTTGGCGAGGTAGTCGTTAACGGTGATAACGTGGACGTGCTTGCCGGTCAGATGGACCAGGTACGCCGCCAGCGTCGCCACAAGAGTCTTTCCTTCGCCGGTGGCCATTTCGGCAATCTTGCCGTCGAATAGCACGTTGCCGCCGATGAGCTGCACATCAAAATGCCGCATGTTATTGTTCCGCCGGGCGGCCTCGCGAACGACGGCGAACGCCTCGGGCAGAATCTGGCCGGGCTGCTGCCCCGAGGCCAGACGCTGTTTAAATTCGGCGGTCTTGGCCTTGAGAGCCTCATCATCCAGCGCCTTGACCTGTTCCTCGAAGGCCCCCGCCGCCAGTGCATCCCGCATATACCCCTTCACCAGACGCTCGTTACGCGACCCGAAAATCTTGACCAGAAACTTATTCAACGAAAATGCCATCTGTCTATCCTTATAATTGCATGTCTTATTATTTCGTATATATATCGACATTATCCCTATTATAGACGCAACATTCTACCCCGTTTTTCCGTAAATTTATACCCTGAAATTGTTAGAAAACCAGCAGCAGTAAAGGGATTATTCAAAGTCGCTTTGCTCAGCTCTATGGATTCATAATTTATAGATTTGCAAATCTTCGACGATATATAGTAAGTCTGTCTTGAATATACAGTTATAATCATCAAATAAGTCTTTGAAATTTCAAGCGCAGTCGAGTATTTTGTGATGCTTTATAAATGAATCGAACAGAGCAATTATGACGTTAATATCGTTTCGTGATATCCATAAATCCTACGGGCCGGAAGTGGTCTTTCATAACCTGAATGCCCAAATCCATCCCCGTCAGCGTGTAGGCTTTGTCGGGCCCAATGGCTCCGGCAAGACGACCCTGTTTCGTCTAATTACAGGCCAAACCCATCCGGATATGGGCGAAATAAACCGCGCTCGGGATTTGAAAATCGGCTACCTGGCCCAGGAACCTGAACTGGATTTAAACCGCACTGTGCTGGAGGAAATGCACGAAGGACTCGTCGATATCCTCAGCATGCACAAGCGTTTAGAGATATTATCACACGAGCTTGGCACCCTGTCCGGCGACCGACTGAATGCCGCCATGAAGGAATACGACCGACTTTGTCACCAATTCGAGATTGAAGGAGGCTATTCCTATGAAACGCGCGTCAAAAGCACTCTGGCCGGTTTGGGCCTGCCGCAAGAACTATTCGAGGAGAAAATTTCCGCACTTTCCGGAGGTCAAAGGTCTCGATTATCACTGGCCAAGATTCTGATTGCTGATGCCGACCTGCTGCTGCTGGACGAGCCGACCAACCACCTCGATTTGCAGGCCACGCAATGGCTGGAAAAATTTCTGCTCAACTGCGAAAAGGCGGTATTGCTGACCAGCCATGACCGTTTTTTGCTGGATGCAGTGGCCGAGCGAATCCTCGAACTCGACGGCAGGCGGGCACGTTCCTGGCGCGGCAATTACAGTTGCTACATCGATACCAAAGCAACATTGCGGCTGCAACTGGAACGCCAGCACCAGAAACGGCTGGAATTCGTGACCCATGAGTTGGACTTTATCGCCCGCAATAAAGATAAAGAAGGCATGCGATTGACCGCTCGCGGGCGGAAAACTCGTCTATTGCGGATGCTCAAGGAAAATCCTGACTATCTTGACAAACCAACCGATCAGAAAACGATTCGATTTTCTTTTTCAGATGCGAAAGTCCAAAGCGATATCATCTGCCGGGCACAGGGTTTATATAAAGCCTTCGGGCCGATTGTACTGTTCGAGGATTTAACATTCGATCTGTATCGCGGCAATTTTCTGGGCATCACCGGCCCCAACGGCACCGGCAAAAGTACCCTGCTGAAAATGGCGCTGGGACAGATGAAGCCGGATCAGGGTTCGGTCAAACTCGGCAAAAACTTACGGATTGGCTACCTGGATCAGCACGCGACAGTCCTGGACCCGGAGGCAACGGTCTTGCAGGAAGCAGCCCGAATCCGCCCCGACCTGACCCCCGAACAGCTTCGCGGCAAACTCGGCACATTTCTATTTTCCGGCGAGGATGTCTTCAAAAAGACCGGCAATCTCTCCGGCGGTCAGCAAAATCGGCTGATCCTGTTCCGGCTGGTGTTGTCGGAACCGGATGTCTTAGTCCTCGATGAGCCGACCAATCATCTGGATATTCCAAGCCGGGAGATGCTGGAAGAGGCCCTCGATGGATTCAACGGTGCAGTCATCGCCGTCAGCCATGACCGCTATTTTCTGGATCGACTGGCCGACCAATTAATGGTAGTCGGGTGCGATGAATTCGGCGACAAGCAGATGGGTCGATGCGAGATCATCTGCCCCATCGAAAACAAGGGTGTCTGGAGTACCTATACCGAGCTGCTGCAGAAGCGCCGACAGACCGCCGCCGAAGAAAAACAGAAAAAATCCGCAGCTCAGAGCCGCCCTGACAAGGTGCGTGTTGTCGCCCCGCCGGAACTGAAACGCTTCAACCGATTCACCGTAGAACAAATTGAAACGATGATTGCCGAACTGGAAGGCAAGATTGCCAAAATGCAGGAACGCTTCGGCTCTGATGAGGTCTATCGCAGCGCCGAAAAACTGGCCGCATTACAGACCGACTTCGAGGCCGCTAAAGTCGAACGCGAATTGTTGTATCGCGCCTGGGATTTCCGCTCGCAATAAATGAAATCCACCTGCAATGCATTTTATTTCCAATTGAATTACAGTGCATCAGCCAGCGGTTCATTCCACCATTTCGGATCGCGCAGATAATGCTTCATCCACATCGCCGCATTGACGCCATCGGCCACCGCCGTCACAAGCTGCATCGCCGCACCGACACGACAGTCCCCTGCCGCAAACACACCGGGAACCCGCGTCCGGAGATACGCCGGATCGCAGCGGATAAATCCCGCCTCGGTCAAATCCACAAAGCCTTTCAGAAAAGCGGTATTGGGAACCATGCCGACAAAAATAAATACGCCGTCACAGGCGACATCGGTGGTCTGTCCGGTCTTGACGTGTTTCACAACCGCTTTTTGAACCTTGCCGCTGCCTTCGATGGACGCCAGCGTACTGTCGAGCATCAGGCTCAGATTCGAATCCGGTGCATTGACTTTGGCCATCAATTCCTCCACAAGTACTTTGGTAGCCCGAAATTCCTGGCGGCGATGAACCATGATAACCTTGGCGGCATACTTGCACAGATGCAGCGTATCCTCAACGGCCGTGTTGCCTCCGCCGACGGCCACAACGGTCTTGCCTTTAAAGAATGGCGCATCGCAGGTGCCGCAATAACTGACACCCGCACCGGCATTGCGAAATTCTTCTTCGCCCGGCACGCCCAGATGTCGATACGAGCTTCCCGGCGTCAGAATGACGACCTTGCCGACAAAGAGGTCTTTATCACAGACCACTTCGATCATCCCGTCATCGCGGCGGCGCAGCCCGGTGACTTCGCTGCCGGTGCGCAGCTCGGCCCCAAAGGCAGTCACCTGAGCCATCATTTTTTCCGTCAAATCCGGCCCGCTGACTTCAGCAAATCCCGGATAATTTTCAATCCGGTCTGTGGTAATGATTTGTCCGCCTGGATAAAATTTCTCAAGAATGATGGTTTTCATGCGGTCGCGTGCAGTATACAGAGCCGCACCCAGACCCGCCGGCCCACCGCCGACAATAATACAATCAAAATGCTGTTCAGCCATAATCGTCTCCGTAGTCTCAATGCAGGGATTATTTATTTTCGAAATTCGGTAGCGACACCGTGGACCATTGCCGGACAACCGGACCGCTGCGCTGCGGTCGGGTATCAAAATACTTGTCTATCTCCTGTCGGCTCGACGGCTCCCACAGCAGTGCCCCGCCGCGGCCGGCGGTCGTTAATTTACCAAGAAGTTTTTTATCTGCCGCATAGTAAAATTCCATTTTGCCGCCGCTGATCAGATTCACGCGAACAGCATAGGTCAGCTCTTCGGCCTTGGCCGTGCTGTCGGATGCGGATATGGCCTCAATAATTGCAGGCGTAATCCGCCCTTCCGGGCTGATGATGTCCAGCACTATTTTGGGCTGACCGCTGTCCAGAAAAAACGGAACCAGCCCATCCAGCAGCATTTCACTGACCGCCGACGGCCCGGGTTCAAAGGTACGGGACTGCCCGGCCGGTTCACGCACCGTCAGCAAGCCATTGCTCAAATCCAGTTGAAACAGACTGCCCTGCCCGGACAAGCCGCTGTGCCGATTCTGCCAGCGGAATCCGCGGAAGGGATTGGCGCTTTCAAAGGTTTGCTCTTTGCGTCGAATCGCGGCGGTGTTGACAACGGTTGTTTTGTCAATCCGGAGATTGCCCTCTGAATCCTGCTTGATCTGAGTCCGTTCGTAGCCGCGGACACTGCGGGCCGCATCACGAACCAATAAAGTCTGCCCCTCTTCGCTGGGGAAAAACTTGTCTGCACCGAATCGCTGGGCATTTTCAAGCAGTTCGATTCCCGCCGACAATTCCGAAGGCTGCTTGTATTCCATGCTTTGGGCCAGGGTAATAAACACATCACGCCCGTAAAAAACATCCTCCGCCGAACGGACTTCCAGCATCAGCACCCTGCCGAAATCCAGCATTGCCACACCAACGAAACGTTCTTCTTCAGTTTTCGGACTGACTAAGTGGGCAAACTGCATCGGACATGGCCCATCGAGAGTAGTGATATCTTCCAATTTGCCGTTGGATTGTTTGGCGATGAGATCAAGAATATCGCGATTATTTTTCGCTGGGGCACTCAGACAATAGCGCCATTGTACCTCGATAACCGGCCGATTCAGACGGGCAAGAATGACAAAACAATTGTTCATCTCGTACTGCCATTCGGTCAGACCCTGCCAGCCCCGCTCGGCAGGCAGATGAATGGTGACCCCCGCCCCCTGCAGTGCGACAGGAGGCCCCACCCGAATCAGACTTCGCATCTTGACAATCAGATTGGCTGAAAATAATCCGATAGCAAATATCGCCAGTAAAGCCAGTTCAGAAAACGAATGTTTATTGAATAATCCCTTTTGCATACCCCTCAATCATAAAGGGCAAATACAGTTTTTGCAATCCTGCTCTCAAGAAAGCTGTGTTTTCTGCTGTTCTGATATTTTAATTTGGGTAGATGTGGAATGGTTTTGTATAATTTATCAAGGAGTTAAAACTGTAACCTGAAACATAATGCAGTTATCGGACCATTTGTAATGACAGGCTTGTATCTGAATGAGTTTTTTCATAACATTCGCCGGCTCAAGATATAACATCATTATGCCGATGAAACAAACATCTTGCGGTCCGAGCAAGTCAGTAAGCAGTATTGTTTCAGGAATAGACAGTGAACAGCCTTTTTATGAATAAAACTGAAATACTCAAAGATATCAGAGTGACTGAGACCATTCAGGAGGCTGTACAGCAAAACCTCAATGCTAAAATGTGCCACATGATAGGGGGTATGTGGATACGTAATACCGTCTATTTGGTAGAATTGTCTGCGACTGGCGTGGTCTGCAGGACGTTTGAAGAAGACCATTGTCATTTTGAAAAGCTTCAAATAAACCAACCGGTAGGTATTTCATTTCAGATTGAGCACGAAAAATTCATCTTTGACACTACCGTAATGGGATTTGAGTCATCCGTGGCAACCAAAGGCGGACGTATCCTGCTTGAAATGCCCGACCGTATTGAAAAAATGCCCCGTCGTGCCTATGAACGCCAGGCTGTACCCGAAGAACTCAATGTGCATGTCCTGTTCTGGCACAGAGGGCATATTGATAACTTAAACCATTCTCCTACCGAAAGTTATTGGCAAGGTAAGATGATTAACTTGTCTGCCGGCGGCACCCAGGTGGCCGTCTCGTCCTCTCTGGCGGATTGTTTTACCCCCGGCCAGCTTATCGGCATGCAGTTTACCCCAATGTTCTATCAGAAACCTATTTTGGTTGAGGCCCAGATCATTCACTTAAAACCTGACAATGAAACAGGCAAACTCTTTCTGGGCCTGGAATTCCTGGGATTGGAAGTCAGCATCGATGGGCGAAATATCCTCCACCGCCTGATGGATGTGGTGGAAGAATATGCCAAGATGAATAAGGATAAGAATTCAGGCGTTCAGGATATGGTTGACTGAACTTATACAATAATCTAACAGATAAAACCGCGATATCGATACTGATATCGCGGTTTTTTTGTTTTATAGATTAGGGCCTGTAATCTCTGTTAGCCGGGTGGGCAATCAGAAATTCCGTGATGAGCTTGATGCAGTTGTCCAGGTC
>DLFY01000160.1:4427-5362 GCA_002482415.1 Phycisphaerales bacterium UBA7708 | reverse complement strand
CGATACTCCGTGGGTACGGATGAGGCCTTTTTTCTTCAGACCTGCCATGATGTTCATCTGCTTTTCAAATTTGGTGGTCCAGGCCTTGTCGGTCATGCAGTGAATCAGCAGCAAATCGATATAGTCGGTTTGAATTTCCTTTAAAAATCGCTCGACGACCACATCGGCATCCGGGCGTTCAGTTTCCGGAATGCCATTGGGCATAAACCAGACTTTGGTCACAAGGGAATATTTTTCGCGTTTGATGCCTTTTAATGCAGGGACTACATAGGGATGGCTGCCGTACAGGTCGGCCATATCATACCACCGCACGCCGCGTTCATAACTGGTGCGGATCAGCTTCTCGAATTCTTCTTTACCCAGCCGTGTCTGATTGGACTGGCGATTGAATCCTCGCATGCCGGTCCCCAGACCGACCCGGCTGAATTTCAGGCCGGTCTTGCCCAGCTTGACCACCTCATACGGATCAAAGGTGCTGCTTTGCGTGCTTGCATTGGACTTGGAGCAGCCCAGCAGCAGGCCCCCGGCCATGGCCAGACCGCCCTGGATGAATTGTCGTCTTTGTATGTTCATAACAGTCCCTTCCGGATTTACAGAATCAGGTTCATTAATTCCTCTGCCGTTTCCTGGTCGCTGAAATGGCTTTTGGTCGTCCCAATTATTTGATACGTTTCGTGGCCTTTTCCGGCGATTAAAATTATATCTTCGCGTCTGGCGCTGGAAATAGCAAGTCCAATTGCTTTTTTCCGGTCGGGTTCCACTAATACTTTGTTTCTGGATTGGCTTGAAAAACCTGTCAGAATATCCTGAATAATCTGATTGGGTTCTTCGGTTCGCGGATTATCACTGGTGACAATCACCAGGTCGCTGAGTTTTTCAGCCACAGCCGCCATGCGGGGGCGTTTGGTTTTATCGCGGTCGCCGCCGCAGCCGAA
>DLFY01000160.1:0-4324 GCA_002482415.1 Phycisphaerales bacterium UBA7708 | reverse complement strand
GAGTCGGCCGGGGACGTTCTTTAGAGCGGATAATCCTTTTGCGACGGTTCCTAAATCAAATCCCGCGGCCAGACAAAGCCCTGCGGCGGCAAGATGATTGCTGATGTTATGTCGGCCGGGCAGGGGAGTAAAAACTTTCTCTTTATAGTTGTTGAAGACGATCGAGAATTCACTGCCCGCGGTGTTCATCGATTCGATTTCAGCATAGATATCGGCGGGNNNCCGTACACGACATTTCTCGGCAATCTTTTGTGAATATTCGGATTGGGCATTTAAAATAGCGATGGCATGGGTCGGCAAATCAGTAAAAAGTTTTGTCTTGGCCGCCAGATACTGGTCCATGGTCTTGTGATAATCCAGATGATCCCCAGTGAGATTCGTGAATGCCGCAGCAGTAAAGTTAATTCCAGCCAGTCGTTTCTGGTCCAGAGCATGGCTGCTGGCTTCGATAATCATAAATTTTGCCCCATTGTCCACCATGTCTCTGGCGGCTCGGGCGATGGTAATCGGGTCCGGCGTGGTCATTGCGGATTCCGCAGAATGCCGGCCGGTCGAGGTAATGATGGTTCCGATGAGTCCGGATTTAAAACCCGCCTGTTCGACGACCGAACGGACCAGAAAACTCGTCGTTGTTTTGCCATTAGTCCCTGTCACAGCTAAGTTTGTGAGCTTTGCATTGGGATCCCCCTGTGCTGCCTGAGCTAATAATCCCAGGGCATAGGCGCTGTCGGTAACCAAGATGACTTTGGCCTGTTTGCAATCCACGTTTTTCTGGCAGACGATATATTCAGCTCCATTTTGAATCGCCTGGGCAATGAAATGATGTCCGTCCACATGGGTTCCCGGAACGGCCACGAATACATCTCCGGGCATAACATAGCGAGAATCCGAACATACATGTATCCGTTGTCCGGAACCAGTCACCAGAGCCAAAAGCTGCGTAAATGTCATCTTAATCTTTTGTCCTTAAAAGGTTATTATTCGTGAAATAATTGGGCCATTCCATAGTCTATATCTACAGGGAGCGACTTTCGTTTGCCCCATACGCCATATCTCTGTATAATGGCCCAAAATAGTAAGTTTTCAATGCTAATAGAATTATTTTCGGCGTTTTGAATCGTAAAACCTGAGAAAATAGGAAAGGACCTCCGCATGAACAGGAGCTTATCTGTCTTAATCTTGCTGGCCAGCCTGGCGAGCAGTTCTTTGTTGATGGCTGCGACCGAAGAAGTCGATTATATGGCGATTCTGATGGACGGCAAAAAGATCGGCCATGCGGTACATACCCGTCGGGTCGAAGCTTCTCGCGTGACGACCATTGAACAGATGAATCTGCTGATTGGCAGAGGGCCGGCGGCGATTCAATTTACCGGTACGGAAACCAGCGTCGAAAACACAGCGGGCAAACCGGTGGCCTTTGAGATTGTGCAGAATATCAGCGGCATGGAGCAGCGTCGCAAAGGCACGATCAATTCCGGCAAGGTCAGGATGACGATTCAAAACGGCCCCTCTATGGAGCAGAAGGTCATTGCCTACCCGCGAGGGGGTTTAATGGCCGAGGGGATGCGTCTGCTGCAACTGCAAATGGGGCTGGAGCCGGGCCTGAAATACGAGACCCAGATGTTCCGGCCGGACATGGACCAGGCGCTGCCGGCTCAAATCGAGGTGGGCAATAAAACGAAGGTGGATTTGTTCGGCAGGGTATTGGAGCTGACCGAAGTAAAAGTCAGTATGCAGGTCAGCGGACAGGCGCTCACGGTGACCAGTTATGTGGATGATAATATGAAGGCTCTCAAAAGCATTGTGCCGATGATGGGGATGCAGCTTGAGATGATTGCCTGTGATAAAGAATTTGCGATGAGCCAGGATAGTGTGGTGGATTTTCTGGATAAGCTGTGTGTCGTCAGTCCGACGGCGATGACGGCCAGGGATTTGGCCGGGCCGATTGTCTATGAATTGACGGCGACGACGGACAAACCTCTGATTCTGCCCACGACCAGCACGCAGACGGTCAAAGAGATTGCCCCGGGGCGTTTCCAGCTTACGATTCAGCCTGTCAAGCCCCAGGATGGAATTAAGTATCCCTACGATGGCAAAGATGTCCAGATCAAGAAATTCATGGATCCGGCTGAATATTTGCAGTCCAAAGATGAAAAAATTCTGGACCTGGTCAAGTATGCTGTGACCAGTACTGATGATGCGGCCAAGGCGGTTTTTCAGATTGAAAATTTCGTGAAGGGCTACATCACCAAAAAAGACCTGTCAGTGGGCTATGCCTCGGCTGCGGAAGTCGCGCAGACCCGTCAGGGGGATTGTTCCGAACATGCCATTCTTGCCGCGGCGATGTGCCGGGCAGCGGGGATTCCCGCCCGGGTGGTCTGCGGGGTGGTCTATGTCGAGGCCCTCGGTGATAAGAAGAATGTTTTTGGCGGCCACATGTGGGCCGAGGCCTATATCGGCGACAAGTGGATTCCGCTGGACCCGACGCGAGCGCCCAATGGTTTTTCAGCCGGGCATATTGCCCTGGCCAGCGGCAATGGCGAACCGATAGACTTTTTCTCCATGGTCAATACCCTCGGCTGTTTCAAGATCGATAAAGTGATTCTGCCCTCGCAGGCGGCCCGGCCTGCGGCCGTTCAGCCCCAGGCAGGAGCCAAATGATCGACCTTGCCTCCAAAGACTATCTGGTGATTGTCCAGTGTGAGATTGTCAAACAGCGCTGCCCGGGGTATTTATGCGAGAAGGCCTGGCATGAGCGGACGGGCGGATTCGCAGCGTATCCCAAAGATAAAGCGTACCGTGTGATTCATCTGACCTGCGGCGGATGCTGCGGCAGGGGGCTGCATCGCAAACTGACGCTGCTGAATCGCACGATCAAGAAAAAGGAAAATATCGAAAAGGACAAAATCATCGTCCAGCTTTCCTCCTGCATCACCAAAGACAATTATCACGCTCCGCCATGCCCGCATCGGGATTATATCCGGGCGCTGGTGTCCAAAATCGGGATGGATTATCTGGAAGATACGGTCATCAGCAGGACCGCCCAGCGGCGTCGTGAAGAAGGGATTTATTCCGAATAGCTGCGGTTTATAAACGGGGCACATCGACCTCGGGGCCATATTTTTCTCTGGCCTGCTCTTCGATGTACTGCAGGATAGCCGGGAAATCATTTTCCGGCTGCAGATTCGTTCCGCTGCCGTCCGGATAGATAATCGCCAGAATGGGTGTTCGTTCCTTTTCGGAGGGTTTCATTTCCACCTCAAACCTGAAGCCCGATTGTGATGCAAAATTCAAATCCGGCACCGGATACGACAGCGGCTCGGTTTCGGTACAGATGCCGGGAATCAGCCATGGGGTGATAAAACCATCATCGTCACCCGTGTCGAAATTTCTCTTGTTCATCCGGATAAGAAAATAAAAATCATTATGAAACCATTTTTCCTTGACGGTATGTTCGGCAAGTTCCGCCACCGCTGCAGACTGGATGCATAATTCCTGCATCTGGCGATTAATTAACTCTGTCAGCACACTATCGAAGTCCTGCTGTGAATTTTCCAGAGCCTGGGCGGCAAGGCGTGTTCCCAGCAGGTCCGAATAGGTATCTTCCCACGAAAACGAGGAAGGGTGTTCGGGCAGAAAGGCAACTGAGGCAAAACCGAACCAGGTGACAATTTCATGCCAGACCGTACTGGTATGTGCCAGATACTGCCCCAGGCGGATGGACACCATGTCGGCAATGACTTGTTTCTGTTCCGGGCTGAGGTTTGCCCAGTGTTCCGGATAGTGGATGGTAATGGTATAAATGGAAGGCTCGATCATCTGGAAAGAGAAATCCGTCCGGCCTTCGATCAGGTTTTGTCGTGAAATTTCGTAAAGATAGCGGGTCCGATCCGCCGATTCCCGCAGGTGAGCGATGTCGATGAAGCCGCCGCGACAGGTATAGACCATGCCGTTTCGTTCCGACCAGCCGCTGTTGTATTGATGGTTCCCTAATTCATCCGGCTCCGGGAATTCCATCCCGAGCGGGCAGCCGAAAAACGCTCCCACACGCTGGCTGAGTTTAGGGGATGTCCTGCATCCTGTGATGGCCGGAACAACTGCCGCCAGCAGAATAAGATAAAACCTCTTGTCAAAAATGAGTAAGGGCATTAACGACTCGCTGAAACTCCATATCCTTCTTGTTGCGTTGACTGCGGATTCCGGATATTATACTTTCAGATATGAAATTGCCGCAAATAGAGCCGTGAAATACGGTTTCAAATCACGGTGTATTGGCGACTTATTTCATTCTAAATATATCCCACTGCTGTCCAAGATAATCTGT
>DLFY01000317.1 GCA_002482415.1 Phycisphaerales bacterium UBA7708 | reverse complement strand
TTTCTATTGGAAAACCGACTTTTTTTAATGCGACTATATCTTACATTCTTCATCCGCTTTCTCAAATCCTAATTTCCTGAATTTCCCAAATTTTGCTTCTCGTATTTCGGATATTTTCTATCTTGTTTACTTGTATTCCTGTATCCCTACATTCTTTTTCACAATATTTTTTGTTTTGTTAGCAACTTTTCCTCTCCATCCGACATATATATAAGGCCNNAGGACAGGCAGAAGGAATAAAGGGGCCAAAACGGAGCCATATAACAGGGAATTATGAGAAGGATTTTATGAGCACGAAATTTCAAAACAAAGCCAATTTCCAATCCCTGTATACCTGTGTTTCTATATACGTACATACCTGTATTTTACCAAACAAACCCAAATTTCAATTCTTGTATACTTGTATTCATGTATACTTGCATACTTGTTTTTTACCAAACGAAGCCAATTCCTTATTCTTGAATCCATGTATCCTTGCATCCCTATATTCTTGTTTCCCACCAAACAAATCCATTTTTATACCCTCATATCCCTCGGTGCCCTCTGTGGCAAAAAACATGATTCTGCAAAACAAACCCAATTTCACCATTTTTGACCTGAAAACAAGGATCTCCGCACAAAACAAAGCCAATTTCCAATTCTTGTATCCATGTATCCCTGTATCCTTGTATTCTTACATCCCTGGATTTTACCAAACGAACCCAATCCCGCCGTTGCTTTCCCCTGCATAAAGCCGTACAATCATTGTTTTGTTTATGGCGAAAACAGTACAACAATCAGGTCAATTGGTAATCCGGGACTGCGGCCTGGCCGGGTATGGCGAGGTTCTGTCCATCCAGCAGGAGCTGCTCGCGGCCCGGCAGGAGGACTCGGCCCCAAATACGATCCTCGTGGTCGAGCATCACCCGGTCATCACACTGGGGGCACGGAAAAGCGAGAACAAGCTCCGAGCCGAAGAGACGACATTGCAGGCAAAGGGCATCGAGATTGTCACCATCGGCCGCGGCGGCGGCACCACCGCCCACAATCCCGGCCAGCTCGTCATCTACCCCATCATCAAACTCAAGAGCCTCAAAATCGACGTCACCGAGTTCGTCCGCCGAATCGAGCAGCTCGGCCTGGAACTGCTGGCCCAACTGGACGTGACAGCCGACCGCAAAAAAGGCCTGCCCGGCCTGTGGGTCGGCGACGACAAGATCGCCTCCGTCGGGGTACAAATCAAAAAATGGGTCACCATGCACGGCATCGCCATCAATATCCAGAACGACCTGTCGATTTTCGACTGGATCGTCCCGTGCGGGCTGGACGGCGTGACCATGACCTCAGCCGCCCGACTGACCGGCAAACACTACGACATGAATACGATTCACCAGACGGCAGCACAGCTTTGCCTCAGACTTTTCTCAGAGGAACATTAAGACATGGAACCCAAACGCAGACTTCCCGAATGGCTCAAGCGCCGCATCGGCTCCGGCGAGACCTTTCAGCATACGCACCACACCCTCAACACGCTGGGGCTGGAGACCATCTGCACCCACGCCAACTGCCCCAACCGCGGGGATTGCTGGAGTCGCGGCACGGCCACCGTCTTAATCCTCGGCGACGTCTGCACACGCAACTGCAAATTCTGCTCCGTCGGCCACGGCAAGCCCAAATCCGCCGACCCCACCGAGCCGGCCCGTGTCGCGGCGATGGCGGTGGAAATGAAGCTGCGTTTCCTGGTCATCACCAGCGTGGACCGCGACGACCTGCCCGATGGCGGCGCGGGGCATTTCCGGGATGTCATTCAGGCCTGCCGCGACGCCAGCCCGGAATTGAAATACGAATTGCTTGTGCCGGATTTCCGCGATTGCCAGGACAAGGCGCTGGACATCCTCGACCCGGCCCGTCCATTTATCTTCGGCCACAATATCGAAACCGTCCCCGCCCTGTATCCCATAGCCCGGCCCGGAGGAGACTACCGGCGGTCGCTCAACCTGCTGGAAAAGGCCCACACCCGCTGGACCGATACGCAAACCAAATCCTCCATCATGCTGGGCCTGGGCGAGACCGACGCGCAAATCCTGGACGTCCTCAAAGACTTGCGCAGCGTTGGCTGCGACCGCATGTCCATCGGGCAATATCTCAAGCCCGACAAAAACTCGCTGGACGTGGTCGAGTATGTCCATCCGGATAAATTCGACTACTGGGCACAGACCGCAAAAGACCTGGGCTTTTCCTGGGTCCAAAGCTCCCCCTTCACCCGCAGCTCCTACCACGCAGAACAGGATTAAAACAAAATATATTTCATCTTATTCGGTTTAGCATCCACTACGACCGCTTTTATCGGACATTTTGCAAACCGCTTTTTATAAGGTAGATTTTATTCGACAGTCACCCGTATTGTTACTGATGTCAGGGGGTTATTATGACTATTCGAAGAATGTATTCGCGTCGCGGCGTTGCGTTATTGGCCGCGTTATTGTTCCTGGCGGTCTTTTGTGCCTTATCGGTCGGCTTTCTGAGCCTGTCCAGCGCCAACACACAGATTGCCCGCAATCACAGCCTCGGCAATGGTGCCTTCACCAGCGCCCAGTCGGGCTATGAGGTCGTCCGCTATCTGATGGATGGCATCCAGGTTTACGGCACCCATCCTGCCGGCACGGTGTATGAAGTCTATCAGCAGCTTCAAAGCCGCATCAGCAGCTATGGCATGAGCTGCATCCAGGCCGGTTACGATTTATCCACCGATACCATCACTGTATCCAACGTCCCTCTGGCAGCAGGCGGCGGCAAATCCTTCAATTTCGCCATTACCGGCGATGATGCCGATTCGACCTTGTTCCATGCCTCTATCATCGGCACCAACGGCGATATCAATCGTCGCATCTCGGTCAATTACCAACTGATTTCTCGCGGCCACAGTGTGTTTGATTTCGGCATCGCCACCAAAGGCCCCCTGCTGATGAGCGGACAAACCTCGGTCAGCGGCGTCAACATCGCGGTGGAATCCGATGTGTTCATCGATGCCAATACGACCGGCGATTCGTTTTCCATCAGCAACCAGGCCCTCGTACAGGGCAATGTGCATATCGTCAACCCCTATGCCTCTTATACCATCGGCACCAAATCCAGCATTGGCGGCGCCACCGGCAAGGCTGCCGAAGACAACGTGCACCTGGGAGTCAATCCCGTGGAGTTTCCCACGGCCAATCCTCAGTATTTTAAACAATTCGCCACAGGCCCTGTTATCGATGACAACAGCGACTGGAGCAACAATTCGGTTCTTGAAAATGCCGTGATTAAAGCGGGGACCAATCCTACATTCTCCAGTGAAGTCACTATC
>DLFY01000057.1:684-3987 GCA_002482415.1 Phycisphaerales bacterium UBA7708 | reverse complement strand
GCATTGGCGAGTACGAACAGTTCAAAGCCGCCTCGGTTGATCCCTATGTGGCCATGCGGGAAGTCTATATCCAATATCGAACCAAACAGATTCAGGATAAGCCCAAAGAACAGCAGGAGACCACCCCTCCTGTCGGACAACAGAATCTTTCATCCAACTAACTGATTAAAGCCTGAGGCGATTTATTCCCACTCAATCGTGGCCGGGGGTTTGCTGGAGATATCATAGACGACGCGGTTGACGCCNNCGCGGACTTCGTTGATGATGCGGCTGGAGATACGGGCCAGCGTCTCATGCGGTATCCGTGAGAAATCGGCGGTCATAAAGTCGGTGGTATCCACACAGCGGATGGCGATAACATTGTCATAGGTGCGTTCGTCGCCCATCACCCCGACGGTGCCGACAGGCAGGATGACGGCCAACGCCTGGCTGATGGAGCGATAGAGTCCGGCAGCCTTGATTTCCTCAATCAGAATATCATCCGCCTCGCGGAGGACGGCCAGTTTCTTTTCGGTGACTTCACCCAGCACCCGCACGGCCAGGCCGGGGCCGGGGAACGGATGCCGCCAGACCATATCTTCGGGCAGGCCCAGGTATTCGCCCACAAGGCGGACTTCGTCTTTGAATAAATCCCGCAGCGGCTCAACGAGTTTGAAGCCCAGCTTTTCGGGCAGGCCGCCGACGTNNCGAGGCGCTCGTCCGTAATCTCGCCGATGACGCGGATGGCCAGGCCGGGACCGGGGAACGGGTGCCGCCAGACGATGAAGTCGGGCAGGCCGAGTTCCTGGGCGACCTTGCGCACCTCGTCCTTGAACAGTTCGCGCAGGGGCTCCACCAGGGCCAGGTCCATCTTTTCGGGCAGGCCGCCGACGTTGTGATGCAGTTTGATATTGGCCGCCAGGTTGCCGTCTTTATTGCCGGATTCAATCACATCCGGATAGAGCGTGCCCTGGGCCAGGAATTCAGCGTTTTTAATTTTAGATGCCTCGGATTTGAAGGCCTCGATGAATTCGGCGCCGATGATTTTGCGTTTCTGCTGGGGGTCGGTGACGCCGGCCAGTTTGGACAGGAATTGTCTGGACCAGTCCACCACGCGCAGGTCGATATGGAAATGGCCGCGGAACATCGTCTCGACGCCCTGCCGTTCATTTTTACGCAGCAGGCCGTTATCGACAAAGATACAAACGAGTTGATCGCCGATGGCCTTGTGAATCAGGGCCGCGGTAACCGCTGAATCGACGCCGCCGGAAAGACCGCAGATGACCGTGGATGAACCGACCTGATCGCGGATTTTCTGGACGGACTGTTCGACAAAATCGCTCATCTGCCAGTCACCGGCACAGCCGCAGATGTCATAGAGGAAATTCTTGAGAATCTCGGTGCCGCGCGGCGTATGGGTTACTTCCGGATGGAACTGGACGCCGAAGAACTTGCCGCCCTTGTGTCGGACCGCTGCAAACGGGCAGGTTGCCGTCGTTGCCAGCGGAATAAAATCGCTGGTCAGTTCATTGACCTGGTCGCCGTGGCTCATCCAGACGGTCGTATGTTCCGACAGGCCCTTAAACAGGTCCGAGGTATCGTTAATCGAGACATTGGTCCGGCCATATTCACGGGCATGGGCGGGGCTTACCCGGGCGCCAAGAATCTTGCAGCCAATCTGCATCCCGTAGCAGATGCCCAGCACCGGGACACCCAACTGGAAGATTCGCTCATCGCAGGTCGGGGCGTTTTCGGCATAGACGCTGGCCGGGCCGCCGGACAGGATGATGCCCTTGACGCCCAACTGGGCCAGCTTTTCAATCTTAACCGACGGCTGGTAGATCTGCGAATAGACCTTGTGTTCGCGGACGCGCCGGGCGATGAGCTGACCGTACTGGCTGCCGAAATCGATAATAGCAATGACTTCACGTTCTTTTTGCGACATATTTCATCACTCAATACAAGAACCACAGATTTCACAGATAACACAGATTTGTCATAAATTTCTTCCGTGAAATCGGTGCAATCTGTGGTTTCATTTCTTTAACTGTTAAATGACTCAGAGCCTGAATAATTCGGGGCTTCCTTGGTAATCATAATATCGTGGGGGTGCGATTCACTGACCCCGGCGGCACTGTTGCGGACAAAGCGGGCGTTGGATCGCAGTTCCTCAATCGTGCGTGTCCCGCAGTAGCCCATCCCGGCCCGCAGACCGCCGACAAGCTGATAGACAAATGTCCCGAGCGTACCGCGATAGGGAACGCGGCCTTCGACGCCTTCGGGAACGAGTTTTTCTTTTTCGGTGGCCTTATCCTGGCCGTAACGGTCAGCCGAGCCCTGCACCATCGCACCCAGTGAACCCATGCCGCGGTATTCTTTGAACTGCCGGCCCTTGTAAATGACTAATTGGCCCGGGCTTTCGGCAAGGCCGGCAAACAGCGAACCCAGCATCACCGACGAAGCACCGGCGGCGATGGCCTTGGTAATATCACCGGAATGACGGATGCCGCCGTCGGCAATCACGGGGATGCCGTGCGACTGCGTTTCTGAGACCGCGTTGAAGATTGCTGTTATCTGCGGCACACCCACGCCGGAGATAATGCGTGTGGTGCAGATGGCCCCGGGGCCGATACCGACTTTGACCGCATCGACACCGGCAGCAATTAAATCTTTGGCTGCGTCGGCGGTGGCGATATTGCCGGCGATGACATCAATCTTGAAATTCTTTTTAATCCACTTGACCATGTCGATGACGTTTTTTGAATGGCCGTGAGCGGTATCGACTACAATCACGTCGACTTCGGCTTCAATCAGAGCCTTGACGCGATCCTGGTCCTTGACGCCGACGGCCGCACCGACACGAAGCCGGCCGCGGTGATCCCGAACCGCCAGCGGATACTGCTGGAAGCGGTCGATATCCCGCATGGTAATCAGGCCGGATAACTTGCCCTTGCTGTCCACCAGCAGGAGCTTTTCGACTTTATGTTTCTGGAGGATGACCTTGGCTAACTCCAGCGTCGTATCGGCCGGGCCGGTGATGAGATTGTCTTTGGTCATTACTTCGGCGATTTTGACCTGGTCATCCTTGAGAAATTTCAGGTCGCGGCGAGTCAGGATGCCGACGAGTTTGTCTTTGCGGACAATCGGAATGCCTGAGACATTTTGCTCTTCCATGACCTTGCGGGCGACTGTCACGCACTCATCAGGGGATAATGTTACGGGGTCCTGGATAACGCCGTTTTCAGACCGTTTGACCTTGATGACCTCGCGTTTCTGGGCCTCGACGGACAGGTTTTTATGGATGATGCCGATGCCGCCTTCCTG
>DLFY01000057.1:0-621 GCA_002482415.1 Phycisphaerales bacterium UBA7708 | reverse complement strand
GACGGATATTACGGGTCAGCATTGTACTGGTATCAGCCTGCGAGGGAACAAAGTCACTGCGGGCCGGTATCAGCAGCACATCGTCAAAAGTGATGCCTTCACCGATAATTTTTCCATTATCCATTGATAGAGTACCTCCACGGTCTTTCTAAACATTAATAAAACACGGAGTATATCGCCCCGGATGGGCAGGGTCAAACCAAAATCGCTGTTTCGGGGCTGCCAAACAAAAAAGGCCGGGCAAATTGACCCGGCCTTGAAAAATCACAATCACAGCTTGTGAATCACTGTCCCGGCTGGACAGGAGTTTCAGGCTCGGACTGGATTGGTTTTGGATTTTTTGGGTAGAAATACAACACAAAATCCGCTTTGTTCACATCGATACCCCAGGCTTTATACTGCTGTTTATCGAGTTCATTGGCCGAAAAACGATATTCAGCATTCGCCGTAATGGACTCGGTCAGGATATTTTTTCCAGACTTCTTATCCAGCAGGTGGATTGTACCGTCTTCCGGGGCGACAAACAGAATGTTAAAGCCTCCGCCGACACGATTGCTTTCTTTGATCTGACCGAAATTGTCCGGCTTGACCTCATTGCCGATGATGATGCAGCCGCCGAGC
>DLFY01000056.1 GCA_002482415.1 Phycisphaerales bacterium UBA7708 | reverse complement strand
ATCCGCCAGCACGGTTCGGAGGGAGGGGTAATGCAAATCAATGCGTTATCCCTACCCCTATCGTTGAAGAGAAGGGCGACCGACGGGTTGCCCCTGCGGAAAAATGGATATGAGATGAGATGCGAAAGGCAAGGACAACGATGAAGAAGTGGCTGGTGCGGGGTGGGCTGGTGGTGCTGTGCGGAGTGATCGTATTGGTTGTTCTGCATGTACGGGGGCGGATGGCGCTGAGTCAGAAGATTGCGGAGCTTAAGGCGCAGGGGCTGCCGACCAGTTTTGCCGAGCTGGAGGCACAGAGCAGGCTGCCGGAGGGGACGCCGAATGCGGCGGATATTTATATGAAGGCGTTCGCGGCGTACCGGCCGCTGGCGGATGCGGAAAAACAGAAGCTGCTGCCGGTGATGGGGGAGCGGCCCGAACCCGAAGCCAGTGAGCCGTATCCACAGGAGCAGATGGACGCCGCGAGGGAGTTTGTGGAACAGAATCAGGAAATGTTCAGGCTGCTGCATGAGGCGGGGCAGGTGGAGACGTGTTATTATCCGATGGATTATTCAATGGATTCGCCTTTAAGTTTGGCTCTTTTGGAAGATTTTAAAACGACATGTCGATCCTTACAAACTGCTGTGATCTATTATTTACAAACCAATCAGTCCTCAAAAGCATGCCAGGCAATTATCGATCAATTACGGATGGGGCAGTCTTTAAATAATTTGTTTGTCGTTATTCATCTTACCAAACTTGGGGCGATTAGTTTGGGTATCATTGATATAGAAAGGACTGCTAACACAGTAACTCTTAGTGAATCTGATTTGCTGGTTTTTCAGAACATTCTCCAGGGGATCGATAACACGATAAAATCAGGTTCGCCAATGAAGGGGGAATTGTGTTATTGTATGGAAACATGTAATAAATTATTTGCTTCTTTGTCGATTGGTAAACGATTAATTTTGGGGACAACAGGAGTGTATGAGCGTAACATGGTCAAGCTGTTGGATAGTTATCAGAAATTGATTGAAGTTGATAAGCTTCCACTTCAGGATCAGTTGCATGCGATAAGTAAAGTTTTTAAGGCGATTGAAAAAGAGCCTGATTATATACTGCTGCCGCGAATCATATTGTCAGGACTGGATAATTTCTATTTGTATCATTTAGGTGTACGGGCGAATATGGGTTGTGCGATTACGGCACTGGCGATTGAGCGGTATCGGATGAAGGAGGGAAAGCTGCCGGAGACGGTGGAGGCGCTGGTGCCGGAGTATCTGCCGGCGGTGTATATGGACCCGTTTGATGGCCAGCCGCTGCGGTATGAGCGGGAGGGGGCGGGGTATATGGTGTACACGATTGGGGCCGATGGCGTGGATGACGGAGGGCGGAAAGAGGACCCGGATAATCCGAAGGAAACGTTTGATTGGGTGTTTCGGGTGGAGCGTTAAGCAAGAATATAAGGATACAGGGATACAGGGATACAAGAATACAATTCAGGTATACAGGTATGCAGGTATACAGGTATGCGGGGAGAAAAATCTTAAATGCTAAACACTAAATTCTAAACAAACCCCAAAGGGAAAATTTAAAAATCAAAAAGCAAAAGTCAAAATGACAATGTAAAATTCAAAAAGGGTATATATCAAAACGAATTGTGTTGAAAAAAATATTATGCTGCCCTTACAGGGCGCGGGTTGAATTGAGGCATTGTACCCAGGGCGCTGCCCTGGGCTAAGTTATAATGGCCCTTCGGGCCGAAGTGAGGAGGAATTGAGAATTTAAAAAGTCTAAAGTTCTTAGTTCATAGTTCGTAGAAAAAATCTGGATTCCCGCCCCACGCTTTCGCGGGGGCAGGCTTTTCGCGGGAATGACAAATTGGTGGCGGGGATGACAAGAAGGAGGAGAGAATGATGAGAAAGGGCGGGGGTGACACGTGGGAGCGGGAGTGAGAAAGATGCGGCACGGGGTAATGCGTCACGGCCAAGCAGAGCTTGACCATGGCACCCTTCGACTGTGCTAAGAAAGACCAAGGCTGGAAGCCTCGGGTATGCTGTGTTCAACCCCTGCGGGGTTGGGGGAAGTAGTGGACAGGCGGGGTGGGGGTGTGTTATAGTGTCTCTGTCGAAAACGAATTATTCGTGGAAAGGGACACACAATGGCTGGTATTGAGATGATTCGGCGAGGCTGCACTCAATCAGGAGATGGGATGCGGACGATTGTAACCAGGACAGTGTATGGTTCGTCTATAATCCAAGGTGTAACTCTCTCTGTTGTTGACGATGTGCTGCAGGACGTGTCGAGAATGAATGTCAACTAAAAGATTAAGATGATCTGCATAAGAGGCGCATTGTTAAACCAAGAAGGGAGTCTTTATTATGGAGCGTAAAGGGGTTGTTGGATTGGCGTTATTTTTGGTCGTTTGCGGTGCTTATGCAAGCGTCATTCCGGGATATGTCCAGTGGGACATTTATCCGGACGGTATCATTGACAGCAGGGATTTGCTGGTGTTGTCGGAGAACTGGCTGGCAGTGGGGTATTCCGGTGCGGATATAGCCCCGGCCGGCGGCGATGGGATTGTGAACATGCAGGATTTTGCGGTATTGTCGAGCACGTGGGAGACGTACACATCGGCAGCCATGGCGGCGGCGTACGAAGGCAGGCGGTCTGCATTCCTGTTGACGCAGCAATGTTCAGAATCCGTTTATACGTATTTCAATTCCGTTCAGGTCGAGGAGGCCCATGCCAGGTGGAACGATTTATACAACGTGCTGGCTTTGCTGGTTCCGGGAGGAGCAGGGCGGTTTTCGGACAATCTCGGTGAAGGTGATGAGATCGTAACCGATCATATCTCCTGTGATTCAGGGCAGGGGCAATACAAATTACGGTTTTATCGTTATGATTCGGATGTCCGGACGATCCTTCTGGACGCGTGGGGTTTTGCGGATGACGCAGCGGAGCGGGTGACGGCACGGTTTGCCATCCGGCCGGAAAAGCCGCTGGCAAATTGTGCGATTGCCGCACGTGGACGCATCTGGATTGGCAGTCAGGTTGCAATTCGCGGCGGGATTTACAGCTCATGGAATAAGGCGAGCCTGTCGCCGTTTCAACAGGCGGAAGATTCCTGTGTGGCGGGGTGTTTCAATACCGTTTTGACTGTAGGTGAAATTCTCGAACAGCCGTGGCGGCTTGAGAAGCTTGATACTTATGAAAGCTATGATACAGAGGTACTGCTGCTGGGAGGGCATGATGGGATTCGGTATGGTGTGGATGGTTTTGACAGCATCCCGGGGTTGAGTATTGATGATTACGATACTTCGATGTATAAAAATGCCATTCCCAACGTCACGAAATCTGTCTTTGGCTCAGTGATAACTGATGGTAAGATTTCTACGTCCGGGGTGACAAAAGTGCGGGAGTATTTTCCTCATACTGCGGAAAGCTACAGTAGGCCAGCCGGCAGTGGCAGTCGGACGCTTGAACGCTATAAGTATGAAAACAAGACATTTCGCAATGTGCTTCTCAACAGCAATAATAATGCACTATTCAAAAATTGCACGTTTGAAGACGTGTTGTATATCGACTGTTCGACCAATGCCAGCAGCTATTATAATAATGTACGGTTTGAAAACTGCACATTTAAGGGGATTATTGTGACTAATACCCCCAGCAGTTTGAACTGGCGGGCCAACTGCCTGTATTTTACCGGAATAAATACATTCGACACTATTTCCGGGATAGCGGGTGCCGCGATTCTGGCGCCCAACTTTGATATTAATCTGGGCACTACTAATCCTGTGCCGGGTGAGAGCATTATTGTAAAAGGTTCGATTGTTGGTGGTATTGTGGATATTCGCTGCGATGCCCAGATTTACGGCACGATAACTGCCATGGCGGATACCACCTCTCAGATGTCGGGATTTGTGAATAATATCGGTGCTACGCTGGAAGATGGCGGATCGGAGACTACCGAGGTAACTAATATTGGTACGATTGAAATTATTCCTGCGGCGGAGACTTTGCTGCCCAGCGGGATTCGTGCGAAAGTTGTGCTTGTGCCGATAGAATAAAAGTATGCGATAAAGAGGTGGTTATTATTGATTATAATCTGGACAGTTTGGTTGGAATTGAATGACGTTATCGGTTTATGAGGTTGAGATGGTTAGTATGAGCAAGGCGGTTGCGGCGGCGGTGATGTGTGCGGGGGTGGTTGTGGGGAGTTCCTGTTCAGCGGGGGCTTCGTCGGGAGCGGATATGAAGACCAAACGTGTGGAGTATGTCGCGCATCGCGGGGCGTCGTATGCGGCGCCGGAAAATACGCTGGCGTCGGTTGAGCTGGCGTGGAAGGTGGGGGCGGATGCGGTGGAGGTGGATGTGTATCTGTCGGCGGACGGGCGGGTGATGGTGATTCACGATGCGACGACGCGGCGGACGACGGGGGTGGATATGAAGGTTGAGGCGACGAACTCGGCCAAGCTGCGGTCGCTGGATGCGGGCAAGTTCAAGGGGGCGGAGTTTGCCGGGCAGAAAATTCCCTATCTGGAGGAGGTGATTGCGACGATTCCCGAGGGACGGCGGCTGTATGTGGAATTGAAGAGTGACAAGCGGCTGGTGCCGGTGCTGGAAAAAATGCTGGAGGGCAACACCCGGCGCGGGCAGATTGTGTTTATCTGCTTTAAGCTGGATACGATTGCTGCGTGCAAGGAGCGGATGGCGGATATTCCGGCGTACTGGCTGGCCGGCGGAGACAAAGACAAGATAACGCAGGCCTATATTCCTATCGATCCGGCGATTATTCAGACTGCCAAAGAAAAGAAGCTGGATGGGCTGGATTTGCATTCTGCGGGTGTGACCCGCGAACTGGCCGGGAAAATTCATGCTGCGGGGCTGAGCCTGGCGGCGTGGACGATTGACGACCCGGCGGAGGCCAAACGGCTCATTGGGCTGGGAGTGGTGAGCATTACAACAAACCGGCCGGACTGGGTGAAGCAGGAGACGGAGAAATTGCTCAAGAAAAAATAAAAAGTAAAATGCAAAATGACAATGCAAAATTCAAAAAGGGAATGTTTGAGAGCAAGTCGTTTTGAGAAAATAAATTATGCTGCCCTTTCAGGGCGGGGGGTGAGGCTGGGCAGTGTACCCAGGGCGCTGCCCTGGGCTGTATTAGGCTGGCCCTTCGGGCCGAAAAGATGGATGAAGGATTGAAAAGTTCATAGTTCGTAGAAAAAAACTGGATTCCCGCTAATGCTAAAGCGAATTGAGAATTTAGAATAGAGAATTGTGAAATTAAAAAAGTTCGTAAGCGTTCACTCACTTTTCG
>DLFY01000229.1:1190-5285 GCA_002482415.1 Phycisphaerales bacterium UBA7708 | reverse complement strand
GAAGCAGGATGCTTCATCTACGCTGAGGGAAATCACGTCGCTTGCGCTCCGTGCTGCTGTTGTAATCCATGGGCAGGCACGAGAGCCAGCCCCTACAATGTTAAAAATCATGCCGCTTGCGCTGTGTGCTATTGTTTGGGCAATGTTGCTCCCAAATTGGCGGACAGGAAGGTGTAGATATCGGCGATTTCCTCGATTCGTTTGGAGGTGGGTTTGCCTGAGCCGTGGCCGGCGCGGGTTTCGATACGAATCAGGACAGGGCGGTCGCCTTTGTGGACCGACTGGAGCATCGCGGCGAATTTGAATGAGTGGCTGGGGACGACGCGGTCATCCGTGTCGGCGGTCATGACCATCGTAGCCGGGTAAGTGGTGCCGGGCTTGAGGGTGTGATAGGGCGAATAGGCTTTGAGATACTCGAACATGTCTTTGCTGTCTTTGGCCGAGCCGTATTCGTCCACCCAGAAACGGCCTGCGGTGAAGGCATCGTATCGCAGCATGTCCATGACGCCGACTTCCGGGATGGCCGCGGCGAACAGGTCGGGCCGCTGAGTCATGCAGGCACCGACCAGCAGGCCGCCGTTGGAGCCGCCCATGATGGCCAACTTCTTCGGACTGGTGTAATTCCGGGCGACGAGGTATTCACCTGCGGCAATGAAATCGTCGAAGACGTTTTGCTTTTGCATTTTCTTGCCTGCTTCGTGCCAAGCGGTGCCATACTCGCCGCCGCCTCGGATGTTGGCGATGGCAAAGATGCCGCCCATTTCGAGCCAGGCCATGCGGGTGGCGGAGAAGGTCGGTTGAACGGAGATTTCATATCCGCCATAGCCATAAAGCAGGGTGGGGTTGGCCCCGTCGCGTTTGAGAGTCTTTTTATAGGCAAGGAATATCGGGATACGGGTGCCGTCTTTTGAGGTATAGAATACCTGTTCGGTCGTGAATTCGTCGAGGGCGCAGGCGATTTGCGGCTGTATCAGGAGTTTGGACCGGCCGGATTTCATATTATAGCGATAGATACCCGGCGGAGTGGTCATGGACTGGAATTGGTAAAATAATTCCGTATCGTGCCGGCGGCTGTCGGAGGCGGAGGCCGTTCCCGGGCCGGGCAGGGGGATGTCGCCAAGGGCCTTGCCATCCATGGTGAACAGTTTAAACTGTGCTGTTACATCGTGGAGGTAGGAACAGACGAATGTGTCATTGACCAGATCCACATCCTGGAGCGGGTCGGCGGATTCGGGAATGATTTCCTTCCAGTGCCTGCGGTCGGGTTTGCGAAGGTCGATGGCAATCATGCGGCTGTTAGGGGCGTTCAGGTCAGTGCGGAAATAGAAGATCGGGCCGTCGTTGTCCACGAAGGCATAGTTGTTTTCGAAGCGGTCGATGAGGTCTGTCAGTTTCGAATCCGGCTGCTGCAGGTCGCGGACCATGATGCGGAATTTATTGTCGGTTGTGACCCAGATGGTGACGACCAGATAGCGGCCATCATCGGTCACGATCGCATTATAGCCCCATTCGGGGTGCTCGGGATGATAGAAAATCTCTGTATCGTCGGCCTGCGAGGTGCCCAGTTTATGGTACATCAGTTTCATACGGGTATTGAGGGAGGTGAATTTCTCCGATGCATCCGGCTCGGGGTATTTGGCGTAATAGAAGCCTGAGGAATCGTGGTTCCAGGCGGGGGCGGTGAATTTCAGATGTTCCATCACGTCGGGCAGGTCTTTGTCGGCGGCGATATCGCGGATTTTCCAGGTCTGCCAGTCCGAGCCGCTGTCCTGGATGGCGTAGGCGACGTATTTGCCGTCGTCGGTGAAGCACATACCGGCCAGGGCGACGGTGCCATCTTTGGACCAGGTGTTGGGATTGAACAGGACTTTCTTTTCGCCGTCGAGGGTGTCCATCCGGTAGATGACGGCGTGGTTTTCCAGTTTGCGGGCGATGGACATATAATACCGGCCGCCCCGTTTAAATGGGGTACCGTATTTGTCATAGTCCCACAGCTCGGTGATGCGGGATTTGATTTGCGGACGCTGGGGCAGCGAGCCGAGGTAATCGAAGGTCAGTTTATTCTGGGCGTCCACCCACTCCCGGACCCGGGGGGACTGGCGGACATCGTCTTCCAGCCAGCGGTAGGGGTCGGCGACCTTGACGCCGAAGTAGTCGTCTTTGTGTTCGATCCGCTGTGTTTGGGGGTAATTCATCGTCAGTGCCATCCCGCTCAGGAGAGCAACCACTGTCAAGCCTGATAGTGCCGGTGTCCACATGGGTGCTGCGTTATCCTTGTTATTCTGTTATTCCACGTTTCGTTTATTATTGAGGCCGTATTGTGCAGGAAATTGGGGGATTAGTCAACTCGGTTTCGGGGGGAATTTGCAGGAATTCGTTATCCATGGTAATTTTGATATAAGACGGTGCGAGGGGATCTTACCGAGGCATTGCTTAATCAGCCAGCAGCTTCAGGAGGTTTGGCAGGGTGAGCAACTGGAGGTCGCTTTGTTTTTCGATAAAGGGCTTTACATCGGTGAGCACTTTAGCCCAGTCCAGTTCGGACAGATGCTGGGCGATCTGGTATTTCCAGTTGTCTGGGGTGAATTCAGGGCCTGACCATCCAGTCTGACGGAGGGCATTATTCAACAGGGGCAAATTGGGTGTGGGCCATGTTCTGTCGGACAGATACCACATTAGATCATAAATGTCTCGGCCTTTGGTGTATTTGCGTGCCGACAATGCGTGCAGCTTGCCGGCCAGCAGGGAGCTTTTATCATAGTGCTGAAGGTTCAGCAGACAATGTTTGCGAATAATGCTGGTTTCGAGTCCGGCTCCGGCCGGCGGGTTGGTGTCGATTTCGACCTTGATAGACAGCGTTTCGGAACTATGCGGCGATAAGCCCAATTCATAGAGCAGGCCAGGGAATTTAAGAAATGCCGCGTGTACGGTCTGGGCGGATTTCGTCTTGATGGCGATATCGTAGTTTTCTGCAAGGAAACTGTTTTTGATTTGCTTCATGAAGGTGATGAAATGGTCATCTGCTCCCGGCATAGTCAGCGAAAAATCGAGGTCTTCCGAAAACCGCGGCATGGCGTACAGGAATCGCAGGGCCGTTCCGCCGACAAAGGCCCAGTCGGCAAAGGCGCCATTTTCCTGGAGGCATTCGAGCGTCCGTGCCTGGAGGTACTCGCGGACGATGCAGACAGCGAGATTGGTGTCGCGAATCGTTTCGATCTGCTGTTTGAGATACTCTTTCATAACGCGATGCCTTCCCCCTGTTCAAGAATCTTTATGATGGTATTATGTGCCCGGTTGAGTTTGGGGCTTTGGAATCGCTGGACAAACTCTGTCAGAAGCGTAGCGTTTATCTGCTCAAAATTCTGGAGCCGCAGCTCCTCGAGAAAATGGGGGTCGTCTCCGCCGGGAGTGAGATAGATCAGGTCCAGCAGGGCTTTTTCCGGGCGCGCCATAAACGCGGTTTGGCCGGAATTCAGTTTGACTTGCTGATAACCCCAAAAGTATTTTTTACTGATATGCCTGAATTCGAATCGTCCTAATGGTGTTTCGATGGTTTGGGGTCTGCCGGTGGTGATGCTGGTCACGGCTGGCACGAACTCCGGAATCATACCGTACCAGGACAGGGCCGAATGCAGGCTGACATACGAAGCCTGTTTGAGGCTGTTGGCGATATAAAACGGCTCTGTTGGGATTTTTTTGTAAGGCCTTGCAAGGGTGTAAAGGCCCTTATTAACTCTGATGATTTTACCATCGTTGACCCACCGGTTGATCTGCAGTCTGATCTGGGCCAGATTTTGCCCGGCAGCCAGAAAACGGGCTGTAAAGGCCGGCAGGTCCGATACTTTTTCTAATAATTGTTTAAAAATCATAGCAACAATATATCAATAATGATAAAATAATGCAATATATATATCGCCAAATGAAGGGTAATGCTTTAGTAATATTGTGATATTAGTATAAAGATGTCCGGATTGCCTTGTAATGCTAGTACGGCCACATGAATTTGAGGGTTTCTTCGGGGGAGACGTACTGGACGTGGCCATCGACGAAAACGGCGTTGGTGAAGCCGAGGAAGCGGGCGTCATCTTTGGCGCG
>DLFY01000229.1:0-1185 GCA_002482415.1 Phycisphaerales bacterium UBA7708 | reverse complement strand
CCGGAGCCATCAAATCGGGCATATTTGCCGCCCATGCCGGTAATTTTGGATTTTGCGTTGGCTGGTTCGAAGGGCCAGAGCAGGCAGTCGTTGACGGTGGCATTGGAACCGCCGGGAAGGTCTTTGCGTACACTGGCCGGAATCCGCATGGGATTTTCTTCGCCAAACATGACGACCTGGGAGGGGGATTTGACCCGGGTAATTTTGATAACTTGATCCTTGCAGCCGGAGCGATATTTATAGGCCCCGAGGTAGGCGCTTAGGGTGTAATTGAATTGTGGGACGATGGGGATGGCGGCACTATGCGTTGATGGATAGACGACGCAGTTGCAGCGGGAGGGTGCTATTTTGGCAAACAGCGGGCAGAGGGCGACTTTATTGTCGCCGAGGTATTGGACGACGGTGCCGTTGGGAGTTAATGTGGCGTCGTGCCAGACGCAGTTGAACGAATGGGGTGCCGTGGGGAAGGGGCCGCCGTTGATGAATCCCAGATAGATCCAGTCTTCGCCGTTGGCAAAGTATTCGTCGTTATCGCTGCAATAGAGTGCGGATGCGATTTGATACTGTTTGATATTGCTTGTGCAGAGGGTGTCCATGGCTCGCTCTTTGGCGATTTTCAGAGATGGGACAACAATCGAAAGCAGCAGGGCGATGATGGCGATGACCACAAGCAATTCAATCAATGTAAAGCCGTTTTTGGACTTCATATCTGGCGTCCTTTGATTCGGTTGCTTTGATTTGGGCAAAGCAGCAACACTCTAATTCTATCCAATGAGCGGAGCGGAGTCAATAGAAACCGCAAGGCAATTATTTGAGGTAATGGTTTCCAGCCTTTTTGGGTCTGGAACCAAGTCCCCGAAGTGCCGGAAGAGAAATTGGCAAATTTGGCTATCGAATTATGATGTGATTCTGGGGGATTTAATGTCTGTGTTTATGATGGACATTGTCGGATGGGCGGTTATAATGGCGGAGTCGGTTTTGAGAGGTATATGACTTTTTAAATGGTGTCTCTGTTTCTTTTTATATTAGGACGGTATCGATGCTGAAAAGAACTATTGACCAGCTTGCCCTGTCTTACTTTGCTTTTGAGAAAGTCGATATCAGTGAATTTCAGAGGAAAGCACGCATTCTCCAATCTCTTTGGAGAACAGAGAAAGGCTATGAACCTGGACTATTCAGGGGCAG
>DLFY01000319.1 GCA_002482415.1 Phycisphaerales bacterium UBA7708 | reverse complement strand
CCGTCTGAGGCAGAACAGAAGAACACCGCTTTATGACGCGGTTGCGGTGAGTAGTCTTCAAAAAGTAAAGATTTTAATAAAGTATGGTGCCAAAAAAGAAATCAAAGACAAGGAAGGCATTTCGCCTCTGCAATTAGCAAAAACACATGATCTCCAAGAAATAGTGTTTTATTTGGAGCATGACTAACAAGAGGAATAGGGGAGAAGCTCTCGCGTAAACCTGTACAATGACTTCTTTTCTGGCTATAATAATTGCAACTCTATTCTCAACAGACACTTATGATTATATTTCAGGGGCGACTATATTAAATTGGCAGCCCCCCCAATCACATGAATACTCCAAAAAAAGTTGCAAATATTACCTGCATAATGTATAATAAAGATATATAGAGGAGAGAGATTGTGAAAAAGATTATTTTTGCTATTGCGTTGATATTCCTTGTCGATTGTCTTTTTGCTTCAAGTGCCGCGCCGGTCGCATTTACTTATCAGGGGCGTCTGTTCAATTCCGGTGACCCCGTTGACGGCCTGTACACAATGACATTCAAAGCTTTCGACTCGGTTACCGGGGGCACCCAGGTAGGCTCAACAGTCTCTGTATCGCAAGCCGCTGTGACAAACGGCTATTTCCAGCAGTTGCTTGACTTTGGCCCCAATATCCCCCGCGGCATCCGCATCTGGCTCGAAATCACTATCAAAAAATACAATACTGCGGAAACTCCGGCGCTCCTGACTCCGCGCCAGGAATTGACTCCGACGCCCATCGCCCTCTATGCACAGAAAGCACAGGCCCTGGCCGCGGATTTGCCCATGATCAATCAGGTTGTCAGGCTCGATGTAGAAGACCGCGGCACCTATTTCTTCGACCGGATAGACGACTTTGCACCCCAGATTCAAAAAATTTCCTATGTGGATCCCGGTACGGGTCGAACCCGCTGGCTCCCGGGACAGCCGACTTTCCGTACCTTCAAACTGGTGCGATACGCCACAAGCGACCGCGACTTCTGGCGATGGAAAGACGAACTGATAGATCAGGAACCCGCTGAGGCCGATTGCGACCTCTACATCATTGACACGCGTACAGGCAGGGCAATTGACGCATGGCATTTCACACGCGTTTATCCAAAGCAGCTTCTCCTGGAAGCAGATGACCAGACCAACGCCAAATCCGTCGTCGAAAAGATTACCTTTGGCTTTGACATGATGCGGCTGGGTGAAAGCGGGGCGCACGTGGAATGGGAAAGGCCGCCTGTGCCCACTGTCAGTCTGCCAACCACGCTCATGCTCTCCTCTCGGGAGGAAAGATTCGAATCCTTCACAAATCTTGGATGGGAGATCATTGAGGTCCAGGATCCGATAGGCTATCATTTGGAATTTAAAGTCTTGCTGCCGTCTTTTTACAGGGCCTCGAGCGGCTCAAGTTATATCGCCACCTTATTTGAAGCCATTAATCAGGGTGATGACTGGGAGCGCCAGCAGATGGCTCTGCCGCTGTACGACTCCGGCGGCCATCTGGTGTTCGCCATTGAAATGGCCGAATGCTGGCCCTTTGAAGTCAGGAAGTTTTTTTACAGCCCAAAAGATAAAATATTGGAACGAATATCGTTTGCCATAGAGGATATCATTTATTCCCAGTGAGGCCGCAATGAGATTTCTTCTTCTATTTCTTGTATTGACTCCACTGGTTTGGGCAGACTATGAGGTCCGCAGCTATTCGACCTCCGACAGCTTCCAGATCAGCACGTCGGGTGCCTATACACTCTACGGTTCCACAACCGTTGCCAACACCGGTGTCGCTGCCGGCGGCGGCTACACGATCAACAGCGGTTTTCTGAATGCCGAAGCAGGCTGTACAGTCAATTTGACAGACCTTGTCGATTTTGCCCTTGCCTGGCTGACAAGCGGCTCATCGCCAGCGGATTTAAATTCCGATTCCAATGTCAATGCCGCCGATTTGGCCGCCCTGGCCCGATACTGGCTGGACCGTTGTCCCCCCGGCTGGCCGCTGTGATAATAGGATCAGTTAATCGGCTTTGTTTGGATAAGAATCGCGTAGGCATGGCCCACTCTGCCAGGCTGATGAAATAGATGATGATGACGTCGCTTATCAAATTTGAAAATTCAAATTGCAGTGAGATATTAAAATTCATTGGTCAGCTCGGATATGATGTTGAAAAACAAGGGTCGAAACCTGTTATAGCTGATGGGATTGAATTCCGGCGGTTTTTTTTCAGAAAGCAAAACGCACATGCAGAGGGCTGTATTATAATACAGCAGAATAACCCTGATACTATTTTTATAAATCTGTCTATTGATATTCGCAGGATATTTAAAGTTTGGAAGCTGTTTTCTGACCAAAAGTTGGTGCGAGAGGTCAGGGATATTTTGGTCAAGAATGGAGGCGTCATTGCAGAAGAAGATAATCTTCCCGTTGGAGTGAAATAAAGGATAACAGGGACAGTTAGCTGATGTTGTGCGTTTTATTGAAATAGGAAACTATGTCTATTGTGCCTGGTGTGTCATATAGGCATAAAAAAAAAGCCCCGTCAGATGACGGGGCTTTGTGTTGGTGTTACTTTGGGATGGGCTGAACGTAAAAGGCTTATTTCTTACGACGCAGCAGCAGTCCACCCAGTGCCAGCAGAGCCATCGTGGCCGGTTCGGGAACGACATTGACCGCAATTTCATCAATC
>DLFY01000164.1 GCA_002482415.1 Phycisphaerales bacterium UBA7708 | reverse complement strand
CTGACCACTGCCGTTTATGACGCTGGCGTGTTATGCAGGGATGAATTAATGGCCAGCGCCATTCGTCGCCGGGAGCCGGTCGTTCTGGCTTACCCGCGTTCGAGTATTACAGAGCATTTTGCGGCTATCAGCGCCCGGTTAGGCAATGTCAGCCGCAAGAGTTCGGAAAAGGATGGTTTTTTCCGAAAAGTTGTAAATTGGTTATTTTAAGGTTAATCCGCTTGTCAGTTTGGCCGAAATGAACGTGCTGCGGTGTGTATTAAACGCCGCAAATGTGCAGTTGAATGGCCACCGGTTATCGGACGCTGACAAGTGAAACAAAAACGCGAATTACAGACATGGAGGTCTTTAAAGATGCGTGGGACCCGGTCACAGAATATAGAACAGGTATGGCAGGATTTCTTCAGTTCACGAAGTGATGATGCCAGAAATACGCTCATGGAACATTATCTGTCGCTGGTCAAATACACAGCGGACAGGATTTGTGCCAAATTGCCGGACAAGGTTGAGTTGGATGACCTGGTCAGCGCAGGCATCTTTGGCCTCAAAGATGCCATTGAGGCATTTGATCCGGGACGGGGGGTAAAATTTGAAACCTACTGCACACCGCGTATTCGCGGCAGCATTCTCGACGAACTTCGCAATATGGACTGGGTACCTCGTCTTGTGCGTGCACGCTCCCATCGCCTTGAAAAAGCTCTGCAGACCCTGGAAGCCCAACTGGGCAGACTGCCTAATGAACGGGAATTAGCCCAGGAAATGGAAATGCCGATGGATGAATTCCATCGTTTACAGCGGGATGCCAGCGCCATTGGGCTGGTCTCACTGAATAATAAGTTCAATGAGAGCGAAGGCGAAAAAGATATCCGCGAAATCGATATTATTGAAGACCAGCGAAGCCAGAACCCGGTGATTGAAGCTCAGAAGCGGGACTTGAAGAATCTTTTGACCAAAGGACTGACCCGCGCCGAGAAGCTGATTATTATTCTGTATTATTACGAAGAAATGACGATGAAGGAAATTGGTGCCACGCTGGATTTGTCGGAGTCACGTGTGTCTCAGATGCATTCGTCGATTATTGCCCGGCTGAAAGCCCAGATGAACAGCCGGAAAAAAGAATTCGCGGTCTCAACTTAATCCGTCCGCATAGTCTCAAGCGACAGCATCCATTCATTTGCCATCGCTGATAAATCATACATATTGACATGGCAGTCCGGCTGGCCTTCCGGACCGCTGACGTCTGCCGCCAATCCATATCCCGCGTTAATTACATCAACACAGGNNAAAACCGCATCTGCAGCCACATATCCGTCAGTACCCGTATTGGAAATCACAACCGTGCCTGTGCCGGCGGAAAACCGATACCGCCCCAGCAGATTCCATTTGCCTCCATTTGATTTCTGATTGACCACATGGTTTGCTGTTCTTTCATCATGATTGACCGTCACCGGCACATTTGACGCCCGGTTGTCGTGGGAAGTCCACCTCAGATAGACATCATACGGCCCAGCGGTGGGCACATTGAGTTGAAACGTAACAGACTTTTGCCCCTTTCCCGCGTTATCATCATGAAGATAATTCCGTCCGTTATACCCGGATACCGAACTGCTGGCCGGCCAGACCCCCACCCTGACTACGCCGTTGTCATCTTCGGAATCAATCACGGTGCCTTCGATCTCCTCGATCGGATCCCCCCAGTAAATCCGCTGGCCGCGCTGGATGAGGGTTTTCTGAAGCTGTGGAACGTCCACCCCCTGAAGCCCGATATTGCCGCGTCCAATCGCCTGAGCGACAGCGGCCGCCGAAGACTGCCCCAGAATCATAAAGACCGGCTCCATTCGCACTGAACCATAGGCGATATGCGACGCAGACACACAGACCGGAATCGCCAGATTGGAACACTGGCCGCTGCGCGGGATTATCGCCCGGTATGACAATCGATAGGGGGTATTGCCGCCGATCTGCACATCGCCTTCATTTTTGACAAATCCGGATGCATTGACAAAACGATAGCAGTTATGCGAATCCATATTATAGGATGCCAGCCCCACGGAATCTTTGGGCTGGGTCTTGCCCAGGAAATCATGTTCGGTAATCACATAATCCGACACCATCCGGCGGGCTTCACGGATATACAACTGGCAAGGCCAGTTTCCGGTTTCGGTAAATTCATCCGCCGCCAGGCCCCAATTCTGCGCTTTAGCCTGAATGGTCGGCGCCGCCTGCCCGACCGCCGGGTCGTTGGCGACAAACCACCAGTAGCCCTGAATATAGGTCACATGCCGCTGGAAGATGGTTTCCCGTTCCTGATAGCTGCCGTTGGGCCAGTTGAAGTTCTGACCAATAAAATCGGTCGAGACAGCGCCATGGTTATTGGTATCGGTTTTTCCGTTTTTAATCCGGTCGAATTTATTAAAGAAGTTGTCAAACTCTGTCCCGAATCCCGCCGCAAGATAGCGTTCCAGCAGAACATACCAGCTCCGGTCGTAGTTGGCCGGCTTCGGGAAAGGCACACGGTTGGCCGCCACATCGGTCATGCAAATCCGGAAGTTGTAGGCCTGGATGCGATGATCCCCCTGCCCGGCAACAGGGATAGCGGTTTCGATGCCCGGAAGCAATCCGCTGCTGGAATCGCCGGCCACGACATAAGGACTCACATCGCGGAGAAACTGATGTGTGTTTCGAACCTGCTGGCCGTTATAGGTTTCACCATAGGCCGCATTGCTTTCCCGGCCTGTGACATAGGTGACACCCGCCGCCGCCATCAGGTCGCCTTCATAGGTGGCGTCGATAAAGTAATCGGCATTGACCGTCAGACCGTGTTCGGTGGTAATCCGCACGATACGTCCGCCGGACATCACCACGCCGCTGCTGCGATTCAGGAAGGCCTTGTAATAGACTTGCACTCCGGCTTCCTGCACCATATCCTGAAACACGGCCAGGGCAACCGACGGCTCAAACGCC
Organism: Phycisphaerales bacterium UBA7708; assembly: GCA_002482415.1. Classification (GTDB taxonomy): domain Bacteria; phylum Planctomycetota; class Phycisphaerae; order Sedimentisphaerales; family Anaerohalosphaeraceae; genus Anaeroglomus. The sequence goes on along the minus strand of DLFY01000164.1, from coordinate 23,976 downwards.
CAATTCTCGGCCGCTCCGTATTTGGCCCCCACACGTTGATAGAATTCCCGTGCGATCCCCTGCACTGCCTCCTTGTTGCCAAAGTCCGTCCAGCCCAGCCCCCCCGCCGACAGGCCGCCCAGCCGGATACCCGGATGAACAATCACGGAACTGATGCCCAGGCGTTTCAATTCGAGTGCCGCAACCACGCCCGATGAGGTGCCGCCATAAATGCAGACCTGCGTGGTAATCGTTTTATTGAGATTCTGCTCCGGCGGAAAGTAATAACGCAGTGAATTATTTGCCTGTACCGGCGACGACAAAAAGACCGCAGCCAGAATACCCAGGACAGAACATCCTATCGCTCGTATCGAACCGTTCAAACGCATCCACAATCCTTTCTTTCAAGCATAGTCCCATCCGCATGCAATTCTGCGAATGCATGATTAATGACAATTGTATCAGCCGGCCCACGCGATACAAATTATTTTCGCACAAAGCAAATCAATAATCCGGATATTTCTACATCCCGGCCGGCTGTTGAGGTTCGATGGCATTACCTCCAAAATTTTTCCGAGGCCCCGACTTCAGGCCGCGGCCTCGGAAAAGAGTCGCCTGTGTTCATTTCAGAAAGACTTTTGTATGGCCCTTTTACAGCGAACATCCTTGGCCTTCGGGGTCGTTGCATTGCAGCCATTCTGCGGCCAGAACCGATAAATCATAGATATTGACATAGCAGTCCGGCTTGCCTTCAGGTCCGCCGATATCCGAAGTCATCAGCGGATTCAGGTAACGCCCGACCACCTCATTATAGACCAGCAAATCACCACAAACCGGTTCGTTGACGGTAATGACGATTTCATCATAAATATCTCCCTCGAGTCCCGCCAGTCCGTCATGGACCGCCAGCCGCAGGGTATAGACTCCCGCCTGGCTGAATGTGGCGGTCGTCTGCACTGTATTGGGATTACCGAAGCTGACAAAGGCCGTCTGTTCGGGATTGGTCACTGCCCAGACAGCCGTGATCGTATCACCCGTATTGAAGTCGGCGACATCCGCATCCAGTGTGACGGTATTATTGAATTGCTTAATCAGCTCGGTCGGAATATCCGGATCGATGGCCACACGGGGAATGGCGTTGATACCCTGCTGAACGAGGCCGGCAATGGCAGTCGGACTCAGGGCATAGCTGTACAGACGCACATCATCGGCCATACCATTGAGCGAATGGTTCATATCACGACGACCGCCGATAGAAATTTTCGAGGCCGCACTATGTCGGATTAACTCCTGAGTCTGCACGCTGGCGTCTTCCATTCCATCCACATAAAGCACCGCGCGCTGCCCGTCAAAAGTCCCGGCCAGATGATGCCAGTAGCCATCCAGAATATTGGTCTTGCCGGTCACCCAGACTTGCCCGGTATCGCCCTGCAGAACAAATTCAGCCGTTTTGGCATTTTCGGTTTTACGCAAAATCCAGTTAAACGGAGCCGTTCTGCCGATCAAGGTGCGATAGCCTGCGCTGACCATATCCGCCTTCACCCAGCCGGCCGCAGTCATTTCCCAGCGTAATCCCGACACATTGGGATCCTGAGCAGTCACATCATTGACATCCACGATTCCATTGCCGAGAAATGCCAGCGCCCCATTGCCGACCCAGCCGGAAATCCAGCTCGGCACTGAATTCGGTTCGGCCAGCCCGGCCAGATAGCCGTTGTCTGCCACAGTATTGCCTGCCGCCGCATCCAGCATATCCGCGGCCAGAGTCGCCTGGGGCATGTCTTCAAAGCCCCACCGCCCCAGCAGCACATCATCCACTGCCGAATCCTTGACACGGACATTCAGTGTATCTTCACCGGTATAATTGCGGGCATCAGTGACCAACACCTTCAAAACATACTCGCCTCGTCCGCCGATAAAATTCACGCGTGCATTCAGGTCATGTTCGGTTTCGCCGGCAGCCGTGCCGAACGACACCGCCGGGCCGCTGACTTTGGTCCACTGCACAGTCAGATTGGCTGACGGGGTATCGGTATTGGTCACCACCGGCTGCATCACCAGTGAATTCTGCGGAAGAACCAGAGTTGTGTTGGCGCCGGTATCCACAACCGGAGCAAATGGATTGGATGAATATACCCCAGCATTATCGAGCAGAATCCGGTTGGCCCCGCGACTTAAATCAAAATTGAGCGCATTAAAGGAAGCGGCGGCGGTGCTTTGGTAATAATTCAGCCCGGTCTTTTCAAGAATGACCGTATTGGTTTTAAGATCGACAATTTTCAGCGAATAGGCTCCCTTCCAGGTACCTTCCATAATCATACGATACGGATTGATAATCCCGCTGTCAAAATTGCTGGCTGTCAGAAGTCCTGTAGAATCCACGGCGATCCAGGCGCTTCCATTATAAATCGCAATGGTCGTTCCCTCATATCGGAGATTGAACACCGACGATGTGGCCGAGGAGGTATTATTCTGCAAATTGAAATTGATATCACGACCGGTTGGAGCATCTTCGAAGGCGAAATCAAACGTGATATAAAAATAGGCGGAAATCGGCGTAAATCCCTGTCGGAAAAAATATGTTGCCGATTGATTGTTATTCAGCGACGTCAGCCGTACCGAAGAGGTCCCGTTCAGCAGGCTCAACTGAGCCAGTGTCACAGGGCCGCCTTTGCTCCATCCGTCGGGAATGCCGGCCGTCCAGAGTTCAAAATCCCCATTGGAAATCACTAACGCCGCCTGTGCCTGCGACAACAACGCAAACAATACCATAACCATCCACCATGTCCCTTTTTTCATGATCATCGCCTCCACTAAAGGTTTTATCTTGATTGAATTAAACAACATCAATTTATCGCTTATTACTTCGTTGATTCTTTGGATTGAACCCCCAAAACAGGCACGCCCAGAAAACAGCGGTCCGAATTGATGGGATCCTTTTCAGAACTGACCATGTGATCGGTTGTGATAATAGTCAGGAAACGGTCTTGCGGCTGTATCGGGATACGGACCACTTCGGACGAATCGATAGGCATGGCTGTCAGGCTTTTTCGCACCTGGCCATCCACTACAATCCAGAAATCCGCCCTCCCGGCCTGAGTTTCCGACGCAGCCGGCTGATTCAGAGTGGGGTTTGGTGCAATCGCACAGAGTGTTTCAAAAGAGACAATCTCCAAATCCGTCAAATCGTTTCGGATCGCGTCCAAATCAAAGGTGATGCCGGCGTTGGCGTGCATCGTCATGGCCGGCAATCCCGGATATCCGTAACTCGTGTCGCCAACGGTTAGGCGACCGCGTTCGGAGTCATAAACATTGCTCAGAACAGATATATCTTTACGAATATTTCCCGAGGTATCCGGGCATTCTTTGAACAATGTTCCCTCGGAACTGACCACAATCGGCCCTTCGCCGCCATCCGGCACAAACACCCCATCCACATATTTCAGACCGTCCACTTTTGAATAGGGGGAAGTTGCCCTGCGTATCGCAGCCCCGCGCTGAACGTACTCCATGTATTGCCCGTTCGTGGGGTCAATGACCATCTGCGGATTACCGCCGCCAAAGCCCCTGCCCCCGGTGACGATATCAGCCAGGTCAAGCCCGCTGCCCCGCCAGATCAGCCCCGTCCGGGAATCAATACTGCGTACAAATTCCCTGGTCTCAACCGGGATCGAAACCACCTGCCCGGCACGATTGACCCGTCGGGCCTGATCCACCTGCAAAAGCTGGCTGCTGCTCACCGCTCGTCCCTTGGACCCTGGAATCAGAGACGCTTTGCCTTTAAACAAATGCACATCACTGGTCCCGTCGAAATCCACCTTGACCGCAAATTCCGTCCCCAGGTCGATGACCGTCGCCATCGGTGTTTCGACCTTGAATCCCTGCGAACGAGTCGGCACATGGGCAAACAACCGCCCGGACCGCAGGGTCATATCATCGGCCGCATTCAGCACAAACTCGGCTGGCGCCTCGATCACCACCTCGGCACCGTAATCAAACGCGACTTTGACAATCCCTTTCTGGAGCCAGAAAGACTCGGAACCGCTTGCCAGCCGGCTTCCGGCTGAACAGGTTTGTCCGCCCGAAAAGACCGCATCGATACTATCAGTCAGTGTGGCCACTTTTACCGTGTCCTGCGGATTAAAACGTAGAAACAGGATAATCAGCACCGTCGCGGCAACCGATGCAAAAAGAGTCAACACGGAAGACCGGCTCATTTTATAAACCACCTTCTCGCGTTTGACCTGCTGGATGAGTTCTTTGCCCGAATCCGTTTTGGCTTCGGCAATACTGACTGTCGGTGCGGTGGTTTCTTCCCGAGCCAGCGAGTGCAAAAGTGTGGTGTAATCTTCAGACTGTTCCTGGCCGGTCTGCTCTGTGCTCGACAGACGACCCGCATCACCATACGGCGACAATTCGCCATACAGACGCATGAAATCCAGGTATTGCCCTCGCGCCTCGGCATCCTCCACCAGCAGACGATTCAGCATCGCGGCCTGCTCATCGGTTATATCCCCTTCCAGGGCTCGCAGCAGCAATTCATTAAACTGAGTTTGTCGGTCGTCGAATTTCATTGTGTATCCCACACGGTAAGAGTCCGATGAATGCATCGCTGCAGGTTGGTATGAATGGCCGTCATGGTTTTATAAATCATCGCAACAGACCGATTCATCTTTTCCGCAATCGTCTGATAGGTCAGATTGTCTTCATACCGCAGGCTCAGAAAATACCTTTCCCGCTCGTTGAGTTTTTTGATGCAGCCTTCCAGCGCGGGCAGCCGGAAATCCGAATCGCCCGGCATGCGGCTGGACTCGTTCAAAACAATCTGGAAGGCTTCGTCACTGAGAAAAACGGCCTTTTCCCGGTGCTGCTTTTCACGATATTTAAGAACCCGAAACCGTGCAATCGCCATCCCCCAGGCCGTGAAATTCGACTCCGCCTCGAAATGATCAAACTGTTTCCACATCTCCATCATCGTTTGCTGAAGCAGGTCCTCGGCATCCTGACGGACCGGCACAAGGCTTAAAATGAACACAAATATCCGCTTTTGATTGACGGAATAGAGCTTCAAAAACTGCTCATAGCGGTCCGGCCGAGTTTTGTCCTGTTTTTCGATTTTCATTATCCATTGGCTCTAAAATCTGTTTTTCTGCCACGATTATAAAGGAAAGACCGTCAAATCGAATTTTTTTCACCCTTTTCGAGAAAAAATGGAAAATAAAATGATTTTCAGGACATATCTACACCACATCCTCGCCAATTGCGAACTACGACTTCTATTCTCATGATGCCATACTGAAATGTAACATTCCGTGCAAAATGTGAATCTGCACAGACCCCTCCGGCCAGGCCTCGCGCTTTAGACCGTCGCCTTATATCAGGTCTCCCCCGGCATCTGATAGCTCAGCCCGCCGGACGGCGTGTGATAGGCATAGACCGTCTCATTCCGACCCAAAGGAATCGCCGCCACAGGGCCGGCCAGGTATTCATGATACAGCCGGTCGGTCCCGGGATAATAATCATAAGTGGTTTCCAGTGTATTGTTGGGAGCAATCACCGTCCGCCCCAGCCGGTTGCCAACCAGATCATACATATATCCGGCCTCAAATCCCGTCGTCCCGTTGTGCTTATTGCTTTCACCAATCAGACGATTCAGGCCGTCATAATCATATTCAACCACCGGCGACTGACTGCCGGAAGGATAAGCCAGGAATTCACCAGCCCCCTTCCGCATCCCCGCCGCGCTAAGCTGATACGAATAGGAACCCACCACCGTGGTCTTGGCCGTCGTCTGGTAATGCACCAGGTCCGTCAGCCGGTTTGAGCCATTATAGCTGTATTCCGTATAGACTCCATTGGGCAGAGTTGCAGACTTGCGATTGCCGACTAAATCATNNAATTCCGTCGGGCTTAATAGCTGCCCGTTGCGAACCATCGCCCGCGTGGTCTTGAGCCGACCCAGTTCATCGTATCCATACTCCGTCGCAAGCTCACTGCCCTTGCGGGTAAAGCTCTTCCGGCCGGTCGTCGGGTGATAATCATAATGGACCGTCCCCTGCGGTGTGACAATCGCCGTCACATTGCCTTCATCGTCATAACTGTAACTGGCATAATATGTTACCGTCGGCGTGCCGGTACAATCCGTCACCGTTTCAGTCAATTTTCGCCCGAGATTGTCGTAGGTATAATACAGCGCTTCGGCCGGAGTCGATGGGTAATGGCTGTTCTGGAAATCGCCCGGCGTCGCGTCAGCCGCATAATACCGCTTGTACTCCAGACGGCCGAGGGCATCATAGGCATACCCCGTCACCTGCTCCTTAAAGTCCATCTCCCACTGCAGCCGGTTATGACCGTCATAGCCCTTGTATTCCGTGCCGCACCCCGGAACCGTCCGCGAAATCTGCCGATGCAGGCCGTCGTAGGCAAACACAGTCTGCCGGGCATAGGTCGACACAATGTCGGCAGCCGAATCGAAAGTTGACTCCCAGAAACGCTTAATACAGCCAAACCAACATGTTCAATAAATATTTACAAAGAGAACCTGTCAATCAATCCAGCATGACAAGAACATACTTTTGCCCCATATCGGTTTCCGCATCAAATCCCATTTCTTCTGCTATTTCACCGCACTTTTTGAGAATCTTCGCTCTCTTTTTGGGATTGCTTGGAAGTTCGATTACCAGTTTACCTGAATTTTGCTCTTCGTCCGGCGCCCCATCAATATCAAATGTCCACACTTTAACAGCGCCAAGAGCATAAAAATCTTTGACCAATTCAATAGAATCTTCCGGCCTTGCGCATTCTCCAAGAGTCCTTTCTGGAACATCAGGCTCATTCAGCCATGATAATGCCTCAATCATCGTATTTTGCGAGAATAGCTTCTCGTAATAACTATCATTCGCAACATAAGCAAATCCTTGATCCTTGGCCGTGTTCTGTTTTTTGGCATTCTTCTTCTCGGTCTTCAAGTCTTCATACTTCGGCAAACTATCATCAATCTGACACATCTCAATATATTTTTTCTTGGAAACCTTTCGATTTTTTATCCAGTATTCTTCCGCCGCAATACTGCCATCATCCCAATACACACGATGCCTTCCTGTATACATCCCCTTAACATAACTTCGCTCTGACCATATTCTATTGAGCGGTTCCCAGCTCTTCTCAATGCCTGTGCCATCGATGAGATTGTTTTCAAAAAGTAATTTCCCATTCTCATCCCAGTATCTGGAAATCCCATCTCGAATGCCATTCTTGAAATATTCCTCAGAAGCTAACACTCCGTTTTCATACCAAGCACGAAGTAATCCATGAAGAATTCCTCTTTTTAATGTTCTCTCTAATCTTAGTTTACCACTGGGATAATAAGTGTTTATTTTTTCAATCTCTTCGGTCATATCACAAATCCTACTAAACTTATCATGGCAGCTATTTTCAAATGAGTTTTGAGCCTTTCTCTGTCAGCCACAGTGCGAACCTTTACAAGTTTTTGTATTTGACTGCTGGTATTCACAATAGAGTGTGTAAACACCTTTCCAGCCGCAGAACGAATGTATTGTCTAACGGCAACCGCAGAACTCAATTCCAATAAATCGTCCGTATTCTCCGTTATGTTACATATTGCCCGCTATTCTGTCACCCCACATCTCAAAAAAGCAAATCCCTTGAATCCATGACTTCGAATATATTTTGCGAGCTTATCGCTGATCAGGATTGGCGGAAAATAGTCTTTGATTTGAAATATATGATGTTCACCGACGGAACTTTCCCGGATATGGATATTTGAGCAAAATTTGATATGCCCATCAGGAGCCCGGTCAATCTTGCTTTTCTTGACATCCAGGCAATCAATCGTTTTTATGGGATTGATCAGTTTATAACCTTTGACTCGTGATCCATCAGATTCTCTGAATATCGGCGGATCGAATATCTGGACGTCTTCCTGAATGAACGGCAAAATGGATTCTGTCAGTCGTTCCGAGAAAATCAGCCAGGATACAGGATTGGGCAGGAGATCAAGCTGTTCTTCCTGTTCGTCGTTCTTCTTGATAATCAGTTTTACAAAATCCGGAATCCTGCCATCAAAGGGACGTCCTTCCCAGAATACCGTCAAATCAAAAACCTTGTCTTCATATTCTTTGACCCCTTTCCAGGCTACAGTGGGAGGGATTAAACCCATCACGTAATCCCCAATAACCTGCCCGCCTTCATAGTCATTGTCGTACATTATTTCATGATAAGACATGGTTGTTATATCCTACGCAATCCAGCTACCTCTCAATTGCCTTTACCAAATCCAACGGGAGCCAGACGCTGTCGTAAGTGATATCCGCACCATCCAGATACGCCAATTTCGCAAAGGTGCACTCAACCCAAGGCCAAAAGAAATTCTCACTAAATTTTTTCACATCAACAATTTTTTCGCTATTTTCTTCTCGAATAGCCCCCCATTGTTCAGCAAATTTCCAGAATTGCTCACTTCGTTGTTTGATTGCCTTATGCAATCCTTTATAATCTTTTTTTACAAATGTCTCGACAGTTTTTTTTGTTGGGAATACATAATACCGCAAAGTCTTGTATCGCTGCATAATTTCATACTGCTTTTGTACTTCTCGTTCATCGCCAAGAATCCGATATTTTAAAATTCCCGTCCATGCCTGATAAAATTGATATACCTTCGATTCTTGCTCTCCGCAAAGCACTGATTCTACTGCCTCACACATTAGTTTCTTAACACCACATAGTATAGACAATTGAATAATAAAAGAATCGTGGTCTTCTCGCATACGTTGACATACTTTGGGATCGGCATTTAAAGTTATCGCTCGTGTAACAACAGGTATTAAGTCGTTTCTTATATCACCAATATTGTGATTTTTGTGCCATTTAAGCCACATCCATACAATCCCACAAAGCAGATCACTCTTGGGTTTGACATAACCACCTGTTGTACCTGTAACATCGCCAAATCGACAGGGATATCTCTGCTCCAAAAACTCATCCCTGCCCATATATGTCCTATAGAGACGTTCTCTTTCTTCAATATTTTCTATGATCATCCTGTTTCTCTGAAGATTAAGGAATTATAAAGGGCCACAATAACTCTATAATGGCTCACATATAAAACCTAAGCAGTCTCATAATCTACCCATTTCTCTGAAACAAGACCACATGTCAGGCACTCAATTGTGATATATATCCATTCAAAAGCATCGGCTGGATTGTCTATTAAACCTTCTTCTATAGCTTCCGTAACATCTTCTTCTGATCCATAACAAAATAATATCTTTATCGCATGTTCGCCTTGCTTACATTTAACACATTCCCATTCTATCAACTCTGGCCTTGGAATCATTACATTTTTGCCCAACTCTGGGCATACTTTTACATCCCAGCCATGCAATCCACTATCAAATAAAAGATGTTCTTTTTTACATTTTCTGCACCGTGCTTTTATTACAAAGAAACTCCCTGTGTCTGTTTCAATACTACATGGTATTTTATAGCCATTATATATGGTTGTTGTTCCAGAATACAATAAACAAAAAGAAATTGACCCACAAGAACATACAACCTGACCCTCTATAATGTTATCAGCATAATGAGCATTGTTCAAGTAGTCCTTGGCATGTGTTGGTATATTATTCATCGAGAAACCTTCTTCCTTAAATATTATCATCATATCTTTAAGGGACTTGTTGTCCGATTTTTATTACATCAAAATATTCTAACTTGTCACCCAATATCTTTTTATATTGCCATCCTTTTTCTAAAAAGCTATTGTACTTATATATCTGGCTTGGACTTTCAATTTCAAATATTCTATATTTTCCACTCGTAGTTATCTCTATCCAATCTGGCTTCAATAGACTATTTGTAAAACGATTAGTTGAAGTTGATAAAGCATGATGAACATATATTTTCTCAATATCAGACTTAGTCATCGCACGCCAAGTTACATTCCACTTTATCGTCGACCAATGTTCCCAGCCATTAGATGGATGAGGAATTTTGTTTGGCCAATATATTGATGCCTGGCTTGCCGTGCTGCTAATACCACCAATTATGCCGATTGCGGCACCTGCTATTTGATTTGCATGTATTGCAGAATCAATCCCCTGAAGTGCCGTCAACGTCATTCGTTGATTGTAATAAGTGATTCGTTTTTGTGATTGACCCAGATCATGGTAAAATTCATCTGTCATATTCAACAGATCAGGATTATCAATCTCCTGCAAATCCCTTCGTCTTTGTGTCTGCACACCTTTATCAAGAAATGTAATTCCACTGGTTCGATCAGTAATTGCCATATCATTTCGAACTTTCTCCATTCCATGATGAATTGGTCCGCACGCAACACCAATAAAAGTCCCGATGATCGTGGTCACTGTAACTACTTCGTTTAATGTAAGTTCACCGCTCGGATCAATTCCATTCACCGGATTCGCATGGCAATACAGATACTTATGCAGGCTCTGCGGGTCGGTGCCGTTGCCGGCAAAGGGATCCCGGCTGGTAAAGCGGCCGGTCTGCGGGTCATACATCCTCGCCCGCAGGTAATACAACCCAGTCTCCCCATCCCGCTGCTCGCCGCAGTACAGATAATTCGTCAACGGCGTATTCTCCGTTAATTCATTGCCCCACGCATCGTACCAGAAGTCCTGCCCGCCAACCAGCAGCCCCGTACTCATCGTCAACTGACGCACCGAGCCGTGCCCGTCATACAGGAAATACTGCGGGCTGGCACCATTCACCGACTGGCCGATCACATCGGAACCATGAATATAACACGTCGTGATCATCCCCGTCGTTTCCGCCAGAACCTGGCTGTAGCCCGTCGGATTATACGGGTCCACCACGTATTCGGTAATCCCCGTCACCGCCGTCTTGCCGATCCGCTGGCCGTCCGGGTCATAGGCATACAGAACCGACGGCCCCGTCGCTGGCGTATAGGTTCTCAGTCGCCCCTGCAGGTCATAGCTGTAACTCTCCGTCCCGCCGGAGGTCGTTTTACTTGTCAAAGAGCCATTGTCATCATAACCATAACTTATCGTACCGGCCGGACTGGTTTCCGTCAACAACTGATCTTGATCATTATAGAGATAACTCGTCGGAATTGACGGCTGCCCATCCTCGGTCGCCGTATAGGTCTTGACATTGCCCGTCAGGTCGTAAATCCGCTGGTAGGTGCAGACCCCAATCAGCCGTTCTTCCGTCACCCGGTTCAGCGAATCATACTGCCACAGATAGGTAGTCGTCGAGCCGTTTTGCGTCTGACTCGACTGCGACCGCTGCCCGTCGGCATAAACACTGTAGGTGTAATGGCTTAATACCGTCGAACCAACACCGTTCTGATAAGTAATCTGGTCCCGCAGGCGATTCTGGGAGTCATATTTATATTGGGTATAGTTTCCATTGGGCAACTGCACCCAGTCTAGATTGCCCACCAGATCGTAGCCATAGCGGGTCATACCTTCACTGCTGACATCCACCCCGCCGCGCATCATCACCTGCACCGCATCCAGCCGACCCAGCTCATCATACCCATACCGTGTCACAAAATCGGTTAAGTCCTTGCAGGTCAGGGTCTTCCGGCCGGTAATATCACTATAGCCGTATGTAATCGTCCCCTGCGGAGATGTAACCTGTTGTGTCCGACCTTCATCATCATAACTGTAGCCCCATTGCTGGGCAATATCGACTGCCTGGCCGGAACTGTCAAACGACTGTACCGTAACAAACCACTTGCGTCCCAGCGTATCATAGGTCGTATAAATCTGCGGATTGGCATTGCAGGATGGCAGCCCGGTATTACAGGCGGCAGCATTGACATAATGCCGCTCATACTCTACCCGGCCAAAAGCATCATACGCAAAGACCGTATAGTGCCCCTCGCAATCCGTCTGTGTGAGTACTCGATCATGCTCATCATAGCTGGTAGCTTCATACGGCACGTTCGCTGCAGCCGCTGCCGCATAAATCGCCGCCGCCGTCAAATCTCCGGTATAAGCAAACGGCTGATATGTGCGAACCAGACGATTCAGATGGTCATACACCGACACCGTCACCCGGCCCTTCGGATCAACAACGCCTGCCTGATTGCCGTAATCATCGTAGATATAGGAATAGACCGGCGCAGTCCAGGTATTATTGTTTTCCGGATCCTGTACCCCGGGCAGCGTCACCGAAGTCAACCGTCCCGCCGCATCGTATCCAAACACCTTCCGCCGCAGCTTCCAGTCATTGGTTTCCGTCGTCAGGTCAACATGCTCACGGTCATCTTGGCAAGTCTTTGCCGATTCCCACCACTTCCGTCCCAGGCTGTCATAGCCGACATGGGAATAGGTCTCCACAGGTGTGATTCCGGAGCCTTCGACAAGCGAGGCTGGATGGGTGGTCATGATCACCCGGCCGAGGGCATCGTAGTCAAACGAGGTCGTATGCCCCAGGCCATCGGTGACGGACTGCCGGCGGGTACCGTCATACACAGTCACGGTCTCGGACCGCTTGCCCGTGGTATCATTGGGCAGCGAAATGGTCCGAATCTGCCTGCCGGCGGTATCATAGCGGTATTCGGCCGTACAGATTTCCGCATTGGATTCATTGAGGCTGTAGGACTTCCACACCCGCCCCGCCGCATCGTATTCCGTCCGGCTGTAGGACAGCGGCCCGGCCTGCCACCATGCCAGATTCGCCGTAATCACCGGCACCTTGCCGTCGCTGGTCCAGGCAAGCTGCATCTGCCCCGGCGTACTGGTCCACGCACCGCCCGCCACACGATCCTGGGCCAGCGTGACATACAGCAACGTATTTTCACCGGATTTCATCACATAATCAAACAGAATATCCACATCTGCCCACCGCCGGGTCTGTTCCACCCGGCCGAGGTTATCATAGACCGTCTCCGTCCCGACCGGCGAATGCTCGGTATCAGCCGGATCATAAGGCCCGACAGCAACAATCGCCCGCCCTTCCGTATCATAAAGGGTGCGGGATATCGTCAAAATCCCCGTCGTATTCCCGGTAGTCAGATAACTGGTATAATGGGTCTGATACGCTGCAAATGAGGAATAAACCAGCGTCTCCACGAGATTGCCCGTCTCATCATAATGGTACTGAGTCAGAATCCCATTTTCATCGATGCTGGTATTGACCTTTCCGATGGAGTTATAATCGGAGTACGATAACGCAACCGCTTCCACACCTGTCTGCTGTTCATTGATATGCGCCAGCAATACGGCTACATCCATCGGCGTCCCTGCGGCCGTCAAATCCTGGACCACACGATAGGTCGCGATGGTCCGACCCTGGACATCCGGCTGGTTATAGGTCAATATCCGCTTATCAGGATCGGCACCAGTCGCGGCGTCATCCCACAATGTCCAACTGGCAAGCTGATGATTGTCGGCATCATACCAGAAATACTGCGTCTGCCCATCCGGCCCGGTTACCGAATACGGCTGATCCGGCGAGTAGCCCGAATCAGTGGCATACTCAAAATAGGTGTACGAGGTAACACTGCTGTTAGTGGTATTAGCACTCCAGTTATTGAACAATTCACTGTACGACTTCGGAGTCTTGTCTGAATTCAGTAATTGCTCCTCAATCGAATTATCCATCTTGACCTGCACCGACTCCAGAATCCGGCCGCTGGCATCATACCGTGTCAAACTGATGGAATGCCATACCATAGCCGAGCCCTCTCCGGTCGTTGCGCCCGTAAAGTACGGCAGATTCTTGGGTCCGGAGCCGTCATCGGTTCGGATATACGCAGTCCGCGTGGTCAATACTTCGACATAGACATCCTCTTCCGCATCATATTTATACTGCGTTACTTTCGTGACATTACCATTGGCATCATAGGTAGTCTCCGTCTTATTCTTCGCCGGATCAATAACCGTCTGTACATTCAGCCGTCCATACTCCGGTTGACTCGAATCTTCATAATACGCGTAATCATAAAGCGTTACCGCATCCACAAGCTGCGACAGATCGTCCGGATTCGGAACCCGAGTCGTCACCGAAAGCTGACGGTCCGGCCCAAACCGATTTTCAGAATCGTAGGTGTATCGCGTCACCTTATTGGCCGAATCGGTCACCGACAGCACATTCCCCCGCTTGTCATATTCATAAATCGTGGGATTGCCGGCGCGATCCGTAACGATCTCCTGCCGGCTGCTGACGTCATGAGTAATCGCAATACGATTGCCTTTGGCATCCACCGTGGCAATCAGGCGGCCGACCGTATCATATTCATACCGAATCGGCTGCAAACCCCGCGGATCGATAATCGCAGTCACATAATGATCCGAAAGTGTATGATTATCATCCTCATAGCTATAGGTCAGAATCTCATACCGTGAATTCGGATCGGCATTCGGTTTGACCAGCTTGGAAACTTTCCATAAATTACCCGCGGTATCATAGGCATATTTCACCGTCGGCAATGCCCCGCCCTGTTCCCCAGGGCCCCAGACTTCCACAATGCGTCCCCGGGTATCATAGCCAATCTTGATTGCCTTGGTCGGAGCACCGAGTAAATCGATATGTTCCACGCCGGCCGAATCAATCTGCCCAATCCGCCCATTCGATAAATTGACATTCAAATCAATCCGTTCCCCCGTCGGCAGCCCAATCTCGGACAAATACAGCGGCCCTTTGGGTTCAACATAGGCAACCGAATTCCCATACTCTACAAAATCATCTCCGACATACGACCGTCTGAACACGTATGACGTCCCATCTTCCATGACCAGACGATAACCTTCAAATTCATAGAATCCCGGATCGGAATAATTGCCCGAGCCGCTGACAAAACTGGCCGTATCCTGGTTTTCCCAGGTATTCAGCAGCGTCAGCCGCTCTTCACTCAGCGTCTCCAGTCGTGCCGACACCCCTTCCGGCGAGGTATACTTTGCCACATAATACTGCATCTGGCCGTTGTAAAGATCCGGCTTTTTCAACTCCAGTCCGAATGCAAAAGTCACCCGTCTGCCATCCGGCAGTGTCAGGGTCACATCCCGGTCATAATTATCTCCCACACGCACCGACATCGTCGAACTGCCCATATAAACTTGCATCGGCTGGCGGGTTTCATTAAGCTGAATATCCATATTGGCGATGGAATAACTCCAGCCATAGCCGAATTCACTGTTCTTATCCTTCTGGAAGCTGTTATAGGTCCGCACCACGCGCAGCGGAACCCCGCCCACATCAATCGCCACGTCTTCCTGCGAAAATTTGAGATTGCCAATCTTGAGCGGACTATTCAGCTTAATCTTCTTATAAACATAAGAATAGGCAAAAGCGGTATTCTCGTCCGGCCTCGAACGAACCGTCAAAAGAAGACAATATGTCCCGTTCTCAACGCCGGTCAAATCCAATTGACCAAATGATTTGTTATCATACCCCAGGCTATTCGCATCATTGCAAAGTCCTATAGGGCCAGCATAATAACTGTGATCCGCAGTTGATTTCGTTAAATCGGGATTTTCAACCTTAAGATTCTGTATCAGATAATCCGGATAAGGCGGATTCTGACCGTTCAATGTCGCCCAGCTCTCCGGGACATATCCAACCACCGCCTCATCATACAACGCAAACTTGAACTCTACACTTTGATTGGAATTCGGATGACAAGCCAGACCTTTGACCTCGTATAAACCATCTGTAATCTCCGGCAAGACGACCTGTTCTCCCAGCTTGCCGATGTTTACCCTTGCAGGTTCCAGATTGGAAATCCATGCAAACGGTTTTCCCGTCGGATTATCCACATCCCGGCCCACCGTAAAAGCAACCGTCTGCTCGGTGATATTATTTGCCCGGTCTGCAGCAGTCACCTTGACAGAGTGCGATCCTGTGGTTAATTTCATAATCTCAAGATACCATGTGACTTGCATTTGCGAGGGATATTCCGGGTCTGTATCCGAAAAGTCGAAATTTTTCACCAGAGTCGTAATACTGTTACAGGTATCCTCGATTTTGACGGATTTGAGCCTTGATCCGGCATCAAGGACATAAATATCAAGGGCAACGGACCCGGTCTTAATAACCGCAGTGGATTCAGGCATGGTATGAAGTTTATTCGCATCATCCAGGAGACCCGGCGTCAGAGTGAGAATCGGAGGCGTTGTATCCGAATTCAACCCCGGGTCATCGCCGGTTACGGCCTGAATGGTCACACTGGCCGAGCCGAGCGGGGCGCTCCCCTGAGATACCTTGAGGGTCAATTCATAAGATTTGGCCAGGCCTGCCGCAAAAAGAACTGTGGGCTGCAAGGCATCTGAAGTTTTGCCTTCGTCTGAAGATGGGTAAAATAAAACATGCTGTTCATCGTCTGAAGACCACTCGACGGTCAGCGGCGTATTCTGGCTATACCAGACATAGGCATCTTCCAGAGTAAACGCCCGGCCTGCCAGAACCGGCCCATAATTCCCCGTCCGAATCAGCAGCGAATCAACCGGCTGCGGATGAACCGTAATTTGAACCGTATCCTCAGCCGTTTCCTGCCCGCGCGTGGCCTTTAATTTGCAGTGATAAACCCCCGGCTGCGTAAACGTCAACGTGGAATTCACCGACGTCGCCCCCGCTATCGGCAGATCACTCTGGTCATACCATTGAACACTAACACCTTCAACAGGATAAACAAAAGCCTTTTGCGGAACAACAGCAGCCACATTGTTGTTAAGAACACAATTGAGATCCGCGCCAGCTTCGGCAGCCAGGGGGATCTCCTTGGTGTCAATAATCACCACCAGATCATCGACAAAACAACCTGACGGATTTATCACGGCAAATTGAATATGATAAATCCCCGGGATTGTGAATGTCGCCTGCGGATTATGAATACTGCTTTCTGTCAATCCATCATTACTGCCCGGATTGAACCGTAATCCGCCCGCCGGCCCTTCAATATATTTCCACAGATACGATTCATTTCCTACACTATAAGGGAGCAATCTGCCGGACAAAGGTATGCTGACTGGAGTATTCTGCCACGGAATAGTGATATCCGGCCCCGCATCAGCCTGATACGCCAATTCAGCAACATCGACCATAATGACATCCTCGGCAATCATATCGCCTTGTATATTCAATAACTGCAGCCGAATTTCATATTCCCCCGGCAAGTAAAACAGTGCGGAAGTCGAAGTATGATAGGCCCCATCCAACTCAGTCAGATCAGACACTGGCCCCAGAATAGCCTCTGTCGGAACAAGCCAAAGAGTCTGAACCGCCTGCGGGTCAATACCGCGGAGGCTGCCCTGCAACTCTATTTCCGCTTTGACCTGACCTGTATCAGCATCATATTGCAACTGAACATCGGAAACAGGATCAATTTTCACATTGAGTTCGGCCATAACAGTCACAACATCGCCGTCAACCCATGCTCCTTGCGCATCATACAGATTTATCCGGAAGACATATTTACCGGGGATATCCAGTCGCCAGCCGGGATTGATCAAGCCTGCCAACTGTCCTGGAATAAAGAAATTCGATCCAGCCGGTCTTTCCAGCACCTCCCACTGCACTCCATAAGGCCAGATGTCGATACAGACAGAACCTTCCTTATAGACTGCCGCATCGTCCATAAACACAATTTCACTGATGCCAACGGCTTTATTCTGCCCGGCCTCAACGGCATAGGCTATATACTCATTTGCACCCAAATCAATCTTTGAATCCGCAATACGCCGTTTAGATTCAATATCCCACTTTGCTAAATACTGAACCCATGGTTCATCAGGCAAAGGACACCCTTCATTAATGCAGTTATTCGGGTCATCATCCTCATTGGGATCTGTGATTTCCCTGTCCAGGAACGCTGGATTAAGCGGGAAATAGTGCCATTCATTCGTATCCGCAAAAGCAGAACCGTCATTATCTACAACAGCCTTATGGAAAAGGCTTGGCGGCACAAATTGCCCCTTCTGAATTGCGCAATAATCAATATCCACAAGCTGATCAATTGGATAAATATTCTGATTCGCATCAAAGCCATTTGCCCAGATAATGCAATTTCGAATAATTGGCCTCGATGATGGATTGGCGTATACATAAATCCCCTGATCCCGATTCTTCACGATCGTATTATTCCATAATTCGGCATCATTAGATTCAATTTTTACCCCAATCAAATTACATTTGATTAAATTACTAAAAAGCGTGACGGAGGAGATATCTTTGCACTCTATTCCCACCTTACACTCTAAACTATTGTCTCCAATAATATTATTAGCAATCACCGCATTACTGTTACCAGTGCAACAGATACCTGTCTCCGTGTTTTTCTTGATAATATTATTACAAACTAAAGAATTTGAGTTATGCAGTTTTATGCCATATTGACCTCCGGAAATTGCAAATCCTTTCACTATAGAATGATTATTTGAAATATCAATAACTGTGCCTATTCCACGAATAATCGGTCGGCCTTGTTCACTGGGACTGTCAGCATTCCAGCTTCGGATGATGACATTAGGGTCTGTTCGACCATTAGGATCTGCATGAGAATACCCTCTCAGAGTAAATCCGTTATAAACACCAGGATAGACGACGATTTCATCCCCTTCGACAGATTCATCAACGGCCGCACGAATATCGCCATACCATGTCTCTGTGCCGCTGGAAACACGTTTGACTTTTTGGGAATAAGAAATCTTCTGCGGCAGGAAAGTCCCATGATAACCAGGCTCGCCGCAGCCGATGGCCCAGGATGCCCCCCAGGCCCAGACCTCGCCATATTCATCAAGNNGGGGCCCGCCATAATAGCGATAATCTTCCCCCACTCTGGATCGCCCAGATGCCCGGCCGGATTATTATAATCCTGCGGCGCCTTAACCATCACAGGAAAACCAGAGTTAATTAAGGATCTATCCCCTACACCCAATTGCCCATGTGTGTTATCCCCCCACACCCACACATGACCATCCTTATCCAGCGCCATGCTGTGACTTTCACCAGCTGAAATAGCGACAATATGTTGAAGGTAACCCTCTTCATTTGGGTCATGGACTCCATCACCATCGAGATCTGGACCATAGACATAGACAGGAGAGGGGAAAATAAATGAATTATCATTACTCGTGCTTCCTCTGCCGATTCGCCCACCATAGTAAGCACTATTTGTATTGCCCCCTGGAAATTGATACTCAGTATTTCTATTAAAATAGGTAAACATGCCCACATAGTCCCACCCCCAGGCCAAGACTCGACCTGAATATATATCATTAGCATCTTCAGTATATTTTTCCAGAGCCAGACTATGATCACAACCTGCTGAAATGGCAACAATGTTGGATAAATATCCGGAAGGATCGTTCTGCTCGCCAGTTTTCACGCAGCAGGGCAAGACTTTTCTATTTACTGGATCATCTCCCTGTCCCAACTCACCCGCAGTGCTATCCCCCCAGGCATACACACGACCTCGGCAAGAAGGCGTCCCATTATTTTTTTCCAGTGCCAAAGAATGCACCCAGCCTGCAGAGACGGATACAATATTTTTCAAAGGTGCGGTATAATAGGGACATCGGTGAATATGGTCTATCTCTTCCTGCAACAGCTCTACTTTATATATTTGCAATTCATCGAGATAGCCATAATAATTATAATTTGGATCATTGTTTTGGCTTGCACCAATTCTGCAGGATTCATATCGCACTGTACTAACTACCTGTTCTGTCACACAGATAGTACTTGCAGGGGGGCATAATAAATCATCTTCCTGGGTTAAGTAAATGCGAGTATGAGAAAGCAGCGACCCGTTCTCCGGAAATACAACAACAATATGATTCCATGAATTCGACTCCAGCGTTTCCTCTGTTTGAATGCAATGCAACTTATCTACATATATAACTACATGCCCTGACTCAATACGGACCTCCCAAAGTCCTCCCATTATATCAGGATCACCCCACGACAGTACTGTTCCTCTGCTGTATATATCTGCTTCATCATTTTTAATCCAAAAGCTAATAGTTCTCGGATTATTCTCTATTATACCATAATAATTAGGATCAAATACCAGGAATCCTTTTCCATTTATACTATTAAAAACAGCACATGTATTATTTTGTACTTCGGTGCTTGGAAAGTCCACCGTCTCATAAACATAATCAAATAGCTCATTTCCATATCCTGTATTACTCACAGAACCTATAGAAGTTAATTCACGTCTATTTCCAGAAATATCATATTGAATACAGAAATCATCTGAACCATAACAAACTGATGAATCAAAATTAATATAGGCATCTAAAACCAAAGAAGACGAACCTACATGGACTGGGGTCGATTCAATGAAAGAAAACACAAATGGATCCCAGGGAAATCTTCTTCTTCTCTTATTTTTATAATCATCATCATTTTCCCAATATGCCATAGCTTCATCATACCCATTTCCAAGAACACCATCATAGTTATAGCCCCATGCCCATACTCCACCCTGCTTATCAACCGCCAGCGCATGTTCTGACAGCGTAGCAGTAGATATCGCGACAATATCTTCTAGATAACCGCTCGCCGAAAGCTGTTCGCCCGCAAGCACTTTTCGCGGCTCATTAACAGGAGTATCCACCCTGAGATTCTCACGCCCGATCCCCAATTGACCAAAAGAATTATTGCCCCAGCTCCACACATCGCCATTATAATCCAGAGCATATGAACTTGCCCAGCCGCCGCCAATCGAACAGATATTGGTTAATACATCTTTATTGGTCTGGAGCTTTTGTTCCCCAGCCATAACCGGAGAATAGGTGTAATGGTCATACCACTTTCCTCTGCCCACGTAATCATGTTTTTCATTGGGATCATAACCGGATGTTCCATTTCCAAGCTGCGCGTAAGCATTACTTCCAGCAGCCCAAACCTGACCGTATTCATTAATAAAATAGGAACTATGTGCAGCCGTGGCCAGCCTTGTCCCCGGATAAACCTTGATACGAATCTGATCGGCAAGTTTCATGTCACCAGTCGAAACCTGCAATTCCAAATCATAATCACCCGGCTTTGAAAAGACAGCCTCTGGATTCAATTCCTGAGTACCATTTCCGGAGCCGCCATCCTGATTAAACGTCACTTCCCCCGGCCCCCGAACCTTTCTCCAGTTGATGTCCAGCCCCTCAATTGGATAAGGCAGTCCCGTAGCCGTCTCGATCACTGTTGCTTCACTCAGCATTGCAGGAGCGGGCAGCGTAATCGTCTGATCCGGTCCAGCTTCTATTTGAACCGGACTTGACTCGGGATTTCCATCGTAAACTGTAAAAACAACCGTATCAGCCGCACTAAGCTGCCCATCATCTGCTTTCAATTGCAGGGTATATTGTCCCGGCCTGAAAAAGGTCAATCTCGGATTCAATTCCGCCGGATCTGCTATCGCAACAGCACTATTCCCCTCCCGTTCAATCCCTTCCTTATCGACATATACCGATTTCAAAACAGACCACTGAATGTTCAATATGCCTGTGGCTGTTTCATCCCCCACCGAAGCTCCAAAATGAGTAAATGCATAAGGTTGATTAACAGGCAAAACAACGGTTTGATTTTCACCAGCTTCTGCAACAGGTGGGGTGTTGTTCTCATAAGCAGGATCAGGACTTACCGTTACATAAACCAACTCCTCGGTCTTATCAATCCCATCGGATGCCTCTAAACTTAGAATATAATTACCATCCATAGAAAACGACACCGTTGTTGATCGAGACAGAGACGCATAAGGGCCAAAGGTCACCCGTCCGGAAGTGGGTCCTGACACCACCGACCACTCCTGCGTCAACTCCCCTCTTGACACCCCATCATCCGATATAGTCCAGTTTAAAGTCGTTCCCTGCGGCAAAGTAATCTCACTGGGAGTCGCCCAGGCCTCCACCTGAGGCGGCAGGTTCCCTGAGATAATGCCCGGCCGGACGTTGACAACCACCTGATCCTTATACTCCTGCCCTGCAATGGCAACTCCAAGCTCCAGCACATACATCCCCGGCAGGGAAAAGCCCGCCCACGAATCCCACACATCATACCCGGCAGGCATCACCGATACAGACGAATCGAAAACAACCGCACCGCCAGTCGGCTGGCTCAGAACACGCCACGCCGGGCTGCTGCCCGAAGGCAATCCCTGAATCACACCATCCAGATAGACCTTATTGTTCGGTAATTGAATCGTCTGATTCGGCCCCGCATTAACATAGACATGGTTTGACGTAATCTGTATATAAACAGCCGCATGATTTGACGTCAATACTCCGTCCGTAATGCGGTAATTAAATGCGTCTGATCCAAAATAACCCGGTGCAGGAGTATACACAATCGTATTGCCGTTGATTACAGCAGTGCCATGCGAAGGCCCAGAAGAAATTGAATCTATCGATATAGCATCTCCGTCCACATCAGAGTCATTGGCCAAAACATCAATCACAACGACTGTCCCTTCGGATGTCGAAGCCTGATCCTGAACAGCAACAGGAGCCGAGTTGTTTCCATGTTCATAGGCCCCCATATCAACAATAGGTGCCGTTCCTGAGCCGGTATCAGTTATTGTCGGACAATCAAAACGACGAACATGACCGAATATATCTGTTAAAATAGTATACGTCAAAACAGGCGCGTTCGTCCCCGCATCGATGCACGGCGAGTTCTCTGACAAATATAAATTCCCATACTCATCGTTATTTCCAATCCCCCAGCCGTCTCCACCATCAATCGGAGTGATCAGAAACAGCGGCGCATTATCAATATTACCCGTACCCGGATAGACGACCATATCCAGCGAATTGGCATCCTGGATACAACTATATGTCACACTGACTGTTCCATTGCCGGAGTTATAAAATTGTTTGTCCCCGACCGACAGCCCGTCGACATCCGTATTTCCCCATAAGATGCTATTGACAAGAGTTAGATTGCTTTCATGGTTATAGATTCCTCCGCAAAACTCACCATGATTGGCCGTAATTGTACTATTGCCCACAAACACATTATCACAGGCCCAATTACTTAAAGCGGCTCCGTATGAACAACTGGTATTGCCGACAAATACACTATTCCCAACCCAGATATTACTGGCAAGATTCGTGATGGCCCCATCGGCCGGAGGAGGCGCAATCTGAGCCCAGAGATAGACCGTATTGGTTCCATGTTCCGGGGATTCAAACTGGCTGACCAGTTGTCCCTGTTCTGTCTGGAATCCAATAATCTTCAGTGTATATAACCGACCCTCAATCTCAATAAGCTGGGACGGATAGGACACCGGAAATGTGATAAAATCTCTGTCGGCCCAGTTTTTCGCCGCGGGGTCGGATAAGTTCGACGTGTTGGCAGTCTCATTAATGGCAAGAGAAAAAGTAAAAGATTGTGAAAGCTGGCTGCCGCATTCGAGGGCTAACGCAATTTCGATATCCACTCGGCTGGGCGGCGATCCGGAGCCGACCGGATTGTTAAAATGACGCAGTCTTCCAATTTCAAACGGCTCATTCACAATAATGGAACGAATCGGAGGAGCATATCCCGTAAAGCCAAGCCCGCTCTTATTTTCGGTCACATTATTCGTAACCTGCCCCCAGCGAATCTGATATTCTGTACCACCTGTTTGTCCAGGGTAATTCGGACTCACAACAGACAAATCCTGCTCAATATACTGACCATTACCCCCAAAACTGGATTCCCAGAACCAGTCAGGTAATACAGATAACAGAAATGCGTTGGGAAATACAGGAAGTAGCCCCAGGTCTGAATTTCCATAAAATGAACAGGATTTGAAAACCAGGTCGCTCATCACATTGTATATAGCTCCGCCTGTCTGCTTGGCACAATTGCTCTCAAACAGACATCGGTCAATCATTGCTTGTGCAGAATAATTAAAAATTCCTCCGCCTCGCAACGACTGGTTTCCTGCAATCCTGCTGTTGATGAGACTTCCATTACCGCCCCACAAGCCTCCGCCATCACCCTCTGCACGATTATTTATAATATCACACTGACTGAGTAAACTTTCGCACTTTTTAG